>JABDQW010000009.1 GCA_013042055.1 Gammaproteobacteria bacterium
TGCGATGACGCCTAAGCATCCAGTTGCGCAGCAGTTGGTAAACTTGCTGGTCTATTTCGCTGTAGGTCTTTTTCGAGACCACGTGACGGTAGAAATTCGCAAAGCCACGTAAGCGACTGTTCAGACCCCGAAGAAATTGATCGGCTGGCGCCGATACGTTGCTTTTGATGTAATCCCGGATTCGCGCCATAAAGCTTGCCACTTTGTCCCGTGAGGGTTTGATCAGCAACTTTTGGTTGTACTTACGCACATTGAATCCGAGAAAATCAAAGCCTTCTTCAATGTGACACAGGTGGGTTTTTTCCTCTGAGAGGTGTAGCCCTCTGGCACCGAGAAAAGTCTTCACCACAGGTTTAACGTCTTTCATCAATACCTCCGGGGTCGCCCCGGTGATGATGAAGTCATCAGCATAGCGGATCACGTTAATGCAGGCTCCACGGCGGGCAACGGTTGTTTTAACAGCCGCCTCCAGTCCATTAAGGGCCATATTTGCAATCACGGGACTGATAATGCCGCCCTGGGGTGTCCCTTTTTCGGTAGGCCTGAACGTATCGCGTTCGAGATAGCCTGATTTCAGCCACTGCCGGAGTATCCGTTTATCCATATGGATATGCTGGATAAGCCAGTCGTGGTCAATCTCGTCAAAACAGGCTTTAATATCCGCCTCCAGTACCCACTGCGGTGATACTTTCTTTGCCAGGCAAGTAAAGCATTGCGCAATGGCATCGGCAACTGAACGCTTTTCCCGGAACCCATAAGAGTTCGCATCGGCCTGCGATTCCGCAATCGGGATCAGCGCCAGCGCATAAAGTGCCTGCATGGCTCTGTCCTTCATCGTCGGTATCCCCAGCGGGCGTTGTTTGCCGTTGGATTTGGGTATGTAGATCCGCCTTAGCGGCAAGGGTCGATAGCCCCGTTGCCGCAACGCTTTGACGGCGTTTACCTTCTGCTTCGGTGTCTTCCAGACAATCCGGTCAACACCCGCCGTGTTTTTGCCTTTATTGGTCACGACTCGTCTTACTGCCCAAAGTTTGGCGTAATACGAGCGCGTCAGAATGCGACTCAAGGCGGCAACCTTGTGCCAGCGTTCTTGCTCGACTGCCTTTGCGATACGCACTTGCAGCCGATAGACATGCTTGTAGACCGCGCTCCAGTCAATACTGGCCCAGTCGCTGAAGCGTGCAGAAGGTGCACCAGTGGCTGTTGCCACCGTCATATGCGGTTCCTTCTCATTATCGGTTCTCCAAACTCTTTCGCAAAGAAGCACCCGATGGACGTGGGCGCACTTCCGTGCCGGATCATGTTCCAATCCGTATCCGCTTCATTACCAAACGGCATTTGCTTTTTCCATCTTCCCAAACCCGCACACCTGTCGGCTCGCCTCGCGGCTCGCTTCCCTGTTCCCCAACAATCCGGTTACAGGAGATATACGGGGTTTCCACGTTCCACATAAATACCACTGTGAGCAACTTAGGTTCTGCCCGTCCACCGGTGGCGCAACATCTACGAAGGAGGACGTTAGAACCCCCTTACTTGACCACATACCTTTTGGTAAAAGCCTGTCAGCATCTTTGGCTTCTTCTCAATGACGGTAGTGCAGCAGTTCACATGATGGTTAACCTTATTGCTCTATCCTGGCTCCCTACCGCCATGGATGCTGACAGAGTTGAGCTTGCCTCACGGTTCACTCTCCAAGAACCGAAGTTCTTCGGGCTTCATTACAAGGCGCTTCATACCCAACGGAGTCGTACCCCGAGACGCATGGCCTTGTTGGATACCGGTGGTAGAACACCGGGTTGTGTATTAAATTACAGTCCCTCCTTTTACATTAATCACAATAAACATTTATGCGACTTCGTGTCGCAACTAACGTTTGAGTTAACTTGGCGGCGCGTCTTCTGCGCCGGTCAAGTTGGACGATTTGTTAGGTGTTTGTAGTGCTAACCATAGTAAGAATAGTGCGCAACAAATTAAAGAAATAGCAAAACCGTGCCACAAGCCCACTAATATGTGCGGCCAAAAGTCGATTGTTACTTCAGATGCCTCGATAAAAGCACCAATTCGACTAAATTCTTCTCCATTAATAGAAAATTGTTTTTTGAAGGCGGTGGACGAAATATAAAACGTATATATGCCATTGACTAGTGCACACACCAATACTGCCTTTATTGTGTTGATTGCATTAAACATGCTCTATACACCTAACGGGCCTGTCGAAAAACCCATTTGGGGCGACGAAACTCTCGTAACATTATTTTCGCTTTTGTTTGATTCATACCAATCGAATGTCTGTCATATCCACTTACATCAGCTCGATGATTCCTCAATCTCCATCTTTTTCAGCTTTCTAGCTGTATCCCCAACCGTATCGATGGATCTTTAATATACTGTGCAACATCATCATTAACTTCCATTGCCCATCGACCTTGCGCTTGGTCCTCAGACTGAAACGCTTGATACCGATCGCATCACTAATATGACCAAACACAGGCTCTACAGTACCTAATCGCTGACTGTAGATATGCCGGCCTTGCGCGCTATCGATTTTACGCTTCATGCGCTCGATGACGGAAGCCTTACGCTCCGTAGTGATGTCGAGAGCAACATTGATCTGACGTGGCGTCTTCTGCTGTTCACTTCGCAGGCAGCGTTTGCGCATACCGCAATTGGCGAAGTCACTCTCGTAGGCCTGAAACTGTATGAACCAGTGATGGCCGTTTCGGGCACGTTTAGCTTTGAGCCACATCACGTTACCGGCCGGACAGCGACAGGTCGGCTTATCCCGGTCGATGCTGGAATATTGGTGACGGAGGGAATATTCTTTGACCAATCCTTCGCTCTGATCAAAATTTAATTCCTCCGTCACCTTTTTCCCACTGCCTGCTTTTACATCGTCCATGAATATTCTGCTTTTTCCGTTACCGATATCCCTTAAGCAGACAGCCATACCAACCTTACTTCTGATTTTGTCATCGTATTCCATGGATTTGCCTTTGGCATATAACGACCATGCTGTGCGGTGAAAACGAAGTGCAGCGTAGTTTGCATCTGGACGAGTACCTTATTAGGCGATAACAATATAGAAAAAACTCGTCTATAGCTAATTATGTTTGTTATTGAGTCATTTTTTGGCCTCATTTAGTAGCTCAATCAATACACTTTGGTTCACCTGTATAAGGCCACGCTTTGGTCGATCCAGATCAATTATGATGAAAACAATTAATGTAATTAGTAAAGAAACCAACACTATTGGTGCAAACATGCGTTTTCCGCTCAATCCTGCGGAGTACCCCATTATTCCTCCAGACGAGATAAAGACCATAAATAATAAAATTAGTACAACTTCTGGAACTTGCATTTGAAGTAATGCGTTTCTTTTGCCTTGGCTGTCGAATACATCATTAAGTGATTTTACAAACGCACCTGTCGTTACTGGGCGCGGGTCAACCTCGGTTGCTGATATTGCCAATGACCATAATTTATTCTGCAGGTTGGCAGTGTTTTCGTTGTATTTATTGCGTTCTTCAGTCTTCGTAAGGTCTAGCTGGCCAATCTCCACACGTAAACTGACATATTCCTGAAATAGACTATAAGCCTCATCTCTATAATTCTCTGGCAGTAATTGAGTACGCAATATAGCGGTTCCTATGGCGTTCGCTTCATCTATTAAGGCCATGCTTCGATTATCATAGCGCTGCATGGACATACTGAATGTAAATCCAAGTAATAAAGCTAATAACCCTAGTATGCTTGCTTGAATAGAACCGGTGAGAGATTTAACTTCACTATCTGTTCTGGATTGAACGAAACGCCCTCCTCTAAAACCAAATTCATTGAACACGACTATAGCGATGAAGAGTATAACGACTATTACAATACTGCTGTATCCGTAGAGCATTTCTTCTTGGTTCATATATGTTCCTTATCGAATATCGGTGACGGAGGGAATATTCTTTGACCAATCCTTCGCACTGATCAAAATTAAATCCCTCCGTTACAAATGCCGGTAATGATCGAAGTCGCTCAGGTCGAGTTCTTCATCAACCAGCAAGAAAAGGTAATGTTCAAAACTGCCCGGCAGGGTTTGCTTCTCGTAGTACACCTGGATCATTTTCAGCTGATCATAGTTGTAGTCCTTGTAACGAGCCATCTTTCTTTGTCTCCCCATTCGCGTTCGGGGTCAGGCCTAAGGTCGGTTACCGAGAGGTTACTAGACATTGACCAACCGGGCAGTTACACAGAATTATTTACAGGCTCTTAGGTGATTTCAATAGTAAACCTACTGTCATAATTTTGTTTCTTTAATAGCTTTATCATATCGTTTATATCTGAATCATCGATTCTTGATATATCTAAATTGTACTCACTAAACTTCGATGATATTTTTACTTCTTTATTATTTATTTCTATTTTTTTTAGCGTATTTAAATGATCTTGTTCATCCTCTTCGCCTTCAAAAGATACTTTTACGCTTTTTTCTTCTTCATCCAATATTTCCTCAAAGAAGAACGTTCTATGTAAAATGAGACTTTTTACATCAATTTCTTTGTCTGGGATAACGAAGGATATGAGAATATCTTTCCCGTCTTCCTCTAGACTTATGAATTGAACTTCATGTCTCATTTAGTTTATTACCTTCGCCTAACGGCGGAATTAAGTGGCGCTGCGCGTCTTTTGCGCAGCGCCCAACCCGCGCTTTTTGCGGGCAATCTAACCTTATTCGTTAGGGGCTTAGTTGATATTCCCACTCTCTAGCTTCTGCTTTAAACTTTGCAGCGTACTCAGGACGATACCATAGCGATAAAGATGTGAGTATGACAGAGTTTATAAATAGTTGCCTTGGCCCCCCTTCAAAACGCTTACCATCCGGTGTATTAGCTTTCAGGTTTTCACAAAGGTCGTTAACCTTTTGATATTTGAACGTTAAGCCGTGAACCTTACCTGCGCGAGGACAAGAAAGGTACAATTCCTGAAGAATTACCTGCAATACTACAACGCCCGCAGCTGGATGCGCGCAACTGGTGTTACCTCACTCGTCACTTCGAACATCCGTTCAAGCACCTGGTCGGTGCCGCCCATCACGTGCGCAGTGCGTGCGAGGCACTCGGTCAACGCTGGGCGCAGGGCAATAGCCAGTGCGAACGATTGTTCTCCATCGCTTAGCCAGACTCGAGACACAGAGTGATCTAACCGAGCTCAATAAGTCAGCTCTTGGAATTCATTGCGCTTTTAATAAGAAATTGAATTCACAGGGCTTAACTGATCACTTCTATAGACTTCCTTTCAGACTGGATCTGTATATAGCCAGATTCTTGATCAGCAAAATCACAAATCTGTCGCATTCACTAAATTTCATTTATTCTAATTAGTGGGTGTCTATGTTTACGTTTCTTAAATCAAAGTGTATTACACGTGACATTGCTCATATCCTCATTTATTTGTGCGCCTAACGTTGCCGCTAAGCCACCGCTTGCCCTGGAGCGCAGCGGAAGGACAAGCGGTCGGCTTGAGCGGCCTTGTTAGGCTTTCACTAAATACTTTTTCCATCAAATATATCTACACTTATTGCGTTTGTGTCAATCTCATCAATACAGCCTAGATTGACGCGATAGTGCCCCGGTTTTCTCATCGTTTCGTGAAACGGATAGATACCACAAGTTTTACAAAAATAATGTTTAGCTATTTTTGTATCAAACTGATATAAGCCCAATACTCCGCCCTTAGCTTCGATATCGAACTTATCTGGTTGAATAGTAAAATTAGACATTATGGCACCTTTGCGCCTGCAAATTGAGCAATTACATCTCAAACCGCTTTTTATTTCTTCGTGCTCAAATGCAAACGATATTGCTCCGCAGTGACATGTACCTCTATATGTTTTCATTTACCATCCCTATTCTTAATGAGAGCCTAACGCGCCTCTCACCGCTGAGGCGGCGCGAGCCGCCGAATCCGTGTGAAGAGGCATGTTAGTTGCACAAGCATTTAATGTGCACCATCATTATTTGTGCGCTTTGATTTTGCCAGAAAGACGAAAGAAATCGCCAGCGGGCCAAATAAAGCTCCCATAAAAATCCAGTAGGGTTTGCTAAGCCCGCGATGCTTGGCAGCGTAGTAGCAGATACCTACACTTATAATAACTATAGCAATGAGCAAATATACAACCATATCATATCTCCTTGGATGATATTTTTGCGGATTAATTCGTATAATCCGTTCGATTCTCAATTTTTTTCATAGCAACTAACGCTTGAACTCACCTGACCGGCAACACAGAGTGTAGCGAAGCGAAACGGCCTATTGACTTGAGAACGGCTCATATGCGTTAGAACTATTGTTGGCAGAAATCATAAACATAAAATAGCGTGCCCTCTTTATTTGAATCTTTTTGAATAAAACCATTGTTCTTTAACACCTTAATTG
>JABDQW010000014.1 GCA_013042055.1 Gammaproteobacteria bacterium
CTGGCAATTCCGACCATCACAGACACCAGGATGAAATAACCGTGTTGCGATTTCAGCTCCGGCATGTTTTCGAAGTTCATGCCGTATACGCCAACCAGCAGACTCAGCGGCAAGAACACCACGGTGACGACAGTCAGTACTCGCATCACCTGGTTCAGGTTATGTGCATTCAGACTGATATAACCTTCGATCAGGTCATTGATCACATTCTGGTAGAGCTCTGCAAGGCTGTTGAAACGCTCTGCCTCTGAAGCAATATCCTGATACTCGTCAATCCAGTCATCCAGTTTCTGGCGTTGTGCATAGCGGCTCAACTGTTCGGTAACGGATACGTGATACCTGAGGATACGGCGCATTTTGCGCAACGCGGTGTTGTAGCCAACCAGCTCATGCATGTAGGCCTCGTCAAATTCCTGCAATAATTCGTCCTCCAGGACATCGAGACGCGCTTCCAGGTTGAGCAAAATCTTTCCGTATCGTTGCACCATCCGGCGCGCTAACAAGGCAACGATGTCGTTAGGCGAGGTAATGCGACGTTCTCCACTGCCAATCTGCGACCAAAGCGAATCCAGATATTCGGATGTTTTGCTATGGCGAGTGACGAAGAACCCCTCTCCGCAGAATATCGCCATCTGTTGCGTGTTGAAATCCAGACTGTGCGACTCGCTATCGAGCGGCTTCAGCAACAGAAACAGCAGCTCCGGCTCGCCGACGAACGTCGGTGGATGCCGGTCACGCAACGCATCGCGCACTTCCGCTTCGGGCAAGGCCAAGGTCTCGACAAGCAAGGCATGGTCGTCGTCATCGGCCGGCCCTTCGATATCTAACCACAGCAGGCTGCCGGACTGTGCCTGCCATCGATCAAACAACGCGGCATCGCTGGTTTCAGTCAGCTCTTTTTGAATCAGCATCCACTTTTGCATTTTGATCTCCACCCGTTAAAGTTGGGTCCAGTTGTTGCGCACCCGGTACTCTGAGAGCCGCCAATTCAGTTTCGCCCAGGACGCTTTTGACGTGCAAGTCTCTTTGCGGGAACGGAATAGCAATACCGTGCTCGTGAAATTTGTCCCAGATACTCAACAGCACTTCACTCAGCACATTGGCACGTCCCTGTTGTGGATCGTCGATCCACAGACGCAATTCCAGATTGACCGAACTGTCTCCGAATCCCATCAACTGCGCCCGCGGCGCTGGATCCAGCAGCACCCTGGGATTCATTTCGGCCGCTTCAGTGCACAGTTGTATTGCCAGGCGGACGTCAGAATCATAGGAGATGCCGATAGGGGCTTTCAGTCGCACCAGGTCATTGCTGAAGGACCAGTTTTCCACCCGTTGTGTAATCAGCTCTTCATTGGGTATAAGATGCTCGATACCATCGCGGGTAATCACCGAGGTATAACGCAGTCCGTGGTAGTTGATCCAGCCGAAAGTGGTGCCGAGCGATATCACATCGCCAGGTTTGATCGACTTCTCCATCAACAGGATGACACCGCTAACCAGGTTGGAAAATATCTTTTGTAGACCAAAACCCAGGCCGACACCTAACGCACCACTGAAGATCGCCAGTGCGGTCAGATCGATGCCGACACTGGAAAGAGCAATCAGTATCGCGAGCAGCACCAGGCTGATTCGGGTCAGTTTCGATATCAAAACCCGGGTCGACGCATTCGTGTTAGCCGAGCGTTCCAGGCGTTTTTCCAACAGCGTTGACAAGGCGGTGGCAAGCCAAAGCGCGAACCACAGCGAAACGGCGATCTTGATCGCGGTCAGCGGCGATAGCCGGACTTGTCCGATATTGACCGACCAGCTGTCGAGCAGCGTCATGGTTTCATCGAGCAGGCCAAAAATATTCAGCGCGGCAACGGTCCAGGCGGAAATTGCGATAATGCGTGATATCGCCGCGTTCTCCACCAGCGTTGATGCCAGCCGGATCAACACCCACGCGGTCAGCAGACTGACCACTGTCACCAAGGCACCGGTACGCAACTCCATGTAAGGCGCGACCTTGAGTGCGAGCCATTGCAGCACCAGCCACGATAGCGGAATGCTGATATCCCGGAGAACGTTCCACAAGCGCTTGAATCTCGGCACCCGCTGGGTGTATTTCATCATCAGGTCAAGGAAACGATTAATCAGCGGCGCCACCGCCCAGCGCGCAATAACGAAGACCACCAATATGGTGACAAACTGCGGCCAGAATGCGGGATCCTTCAATACCGTCTGCAGATACTGCGCGAAATCGATCAGTTGCTTCATCAGCGCGTCAAGATTGAACGTTTGAGACATATTTACCTTTGGTTTAACCGTGTTTCACCCTAGCTTGGATGGAGTTTTGAGAGTTTTGATTGTAATAGACTTTGCTTGTTGCGTAATAGTCACAAGTATTCGATAACTAAGCCGCTGTTTCTTAGAAGGATTTTCAATTTTATTTGTACCAGCAGGGTCCAGCTACCGAACGGAGGCTGGACGGTATTATCAACACTGCAGCTCGAAGCAACATTTATCGACCGTACTGACAATGTTGACAGATACGTCAATCCCAGGGCAGCGCGATGATGCGAGAAGATGCCTTCACGAGCCGGTTGCACTAGCCTCGTCAGCGTTATGTATCGTAACCTGCGTAAACGGAATGACCCAGCCTTGCCGATTGCAGGTTTCAACACAGGCCTGTTGTACAAGACGCTGCGATTTGAAATACGCCTTCGCTGCAGCTCCATTCAGGATCATATAGATCTGGTAATCCAGCGAACTGGAACCGGCCTCCTTGAATTCGACCAGAAGGTCGCGAATATGGTCTTTCAAACCCGCCTGTTCGAAACGGGCCATGATTGCATCGCGAAACAGCCCGGAGAAGGTGCCGGACGGATTATTTTTCGCTTGATCAGCCTTTCCCTGACAACCTGCCTAACAGATAACAGGAGTCTTCAGCTGATACCGCAACATAACCAGTTAACTCTCACTTAGTGTTTGAAATAATAAAACATCTATATTATTGAGCGTTCGTCTTCGCATAACTTTCGGGTCAACTACCCCCCTGGTAAAAACGGTTCATAAAAAAGGCCAGTGACAAATTGCGACCACTCACATTCATCACTGGCCTTGGCTCCAATAACTGATCTATGGACCATTTAATGTTTGAAGAAACAACTCTACGGATTTCACGATTTGATGTCCTGTATTATGATCACTGCCAAAGTGAGCACGTATTACTCATTAATGATTTTTATCTCCACACGGCGGTTTTCAGCACGACCTTCCGCGGTCTCATTGCTGGCAACCGGGCGACTCTCTCCGTAACCACGTGTTGTAATGCTTCCCGATGAAATCTCACCCACTTCTGTCAGGAATTTTCCAACTTTTTCAGCGCGTGCTTCAGAGATTGTCTGGTTAACCGTATCTGAACCCGTCGCATCAGTGTGTCCAATCACCTCGATGCGCGAGTCAGGAAAGATCTTGATCGCACGGATGATCTTGTTCATCAGCGGGAAATTATCTGTCTGGATCTCACTCTGCCCGGAAGGAAACTGGAAGCCGAATGCCGAGATCAATACATTCTGTCGCTGACGATAGACGTTCGCCTCGCTATCATTAAACATGGCCTGCACTTTTTCAAATTTCGCTTTTTGTGCAAGCTCACGCTGTTGCTGGGCCTGTCGTTCTTTTTCGGTGAGTGCCAGCTGTTTGCCAGACTCGTCCCCTGCGTCCTTGAGCTGAGCGATTGCGTTTCTCAAGCCAAGCACCACATCCTCACTGGATTCGTTGAACGCAAGTTGTCCACCTAGCGGCTCATTTACTGTTAGCAGTTGCGCTTGATGCCACAGCACAACGTCCTCCATGGAATAGTCGCGACGATCGAAGTCTTTAACTGTTTCGGTTATAGCTGCACTTTTCTCCGCCAACCACCTCGCCTTTTTTGCATGAACGTCAGCCTTTTCAGTTTGAGTACGATCGGCATTGAGGATGGTTACCGCTAGCGCCATCTCTTCTTCGGCCTGGGCCAGGGTTTTTGGCGCATATTTTTTCGCACCCTGCTCTTTAGCACTGGCAATAGCGGACTTGGCCA
>JABDQW010000016.1 GCA_013042055.1 Gammaproteobacteria bacterium
AGGCAATAGTGATCAGCAGCACAGCACCTGCTGCAATCAACTTAGGCATCAGCTTCTGCATCGCTAAACCGCATTGCTTACCAGGATCACGGTAGCAGGTGCAGGATTCGTGTCTGTAAGCGCCGCTCCGGAGCGAAAAGCGTAGCCATAGCTACGGTTCGAGTGAAGAGCAAGCTCGCGGACACGAAGATTAGTCTGAACCGTGACAGGCTTGCCTGATTAACACAGTGTTAATTTGAAGAGCCTTACTTTCTCCAAATAGCCTGTAGCTGTTGCTATTTCACGCCGCCCGGTGAGAAATGCAGTTAAACCGATCAAGGCTAGCCATATCACCAGCTTGGACTACACTACAAGGTATCGCGAACAGCAGATACCCGTATGAGCGAACCAGTCTACAATATTGCATTCTACGGCATCATCCAGCCAGAAAAAGACAAGGAAATGGTCATCGAGAATTTGGCCAGCCTGTTTAAAACCACGCCAGAGAACGTCCGCCCCTTCTTTGCTGGTGGTCGCAAAATCATTAAATCTGGCGTCGATGAGCTAACCGCGGAAAAATACCGGGTCGCATTGGAAAATGTCGGCCTAGTGATAAAGATCGAAGCGCTAGAAGCAGAACCGGACGCCAAAGCGAGCAACACTGCAACGGCTCAAAATGACGATAGTCGTTCCACTGAAGCGCCCGGCGCCGCTAGCCAGGACGACTCGGCGGTAGTCGAAGCACAACAAAATATCGACGCCGGCAATTTCACCTTAGCCGAAGTCGGCGCCGACGTACTGGAAAATCCCCCGGACGTCGAACCCCAGCCCATCGGCGACATCAGTAGCATCACCCTGGCAGAAGTCGGTGCCGATTTACTGCTTAACCCAACAGCGATTAAACCACAGCCCATCGCCGATATCAGTCATATCACGCTAGCTGAAGTCAGTGATAATGTGATCGAAAAGCCGAAGCGCGAATAGTACGGCCGCAGTAGCCCGGGCATGGTAGAAAGCAGACTTCCAACATGCGGGCGAATCAGGCGGAAACCGTTGTTAATTTGCTTCTATCCAGTTCGACTTTAGACTCGATCCATCTTATCGCGGAATGAAGATCTGTGAAGAATACAATCGGAGCTCCATCAATGATTTCATTTTCGATTTCCGCGTTGAGTCTGGTCGCAAGATTGTAGCCAACGACAGCACCAGCGACGACGGATTCGTCTGCAAAAAACTTCTTTACGGCAAGGGGATTGATCGAATAACGGTTTTTACGATTAGCAATCATGCCAAACAATCTTCCATTGTAAAAACGCTTAAGAACGGCATCGATTTCTTCTACTTCGTCGAAACCAATATTTACGCCTTCACTGGTTGTAACGATCGTATAATTATCATGTATGTCTAACCGGCAATAGGGTAGAAAATGTTCTCGATTCATATAAAAAATATCCTATCAACGTGGTTCACGTTGCTATCCATTCCAGCTTTACGAGAGCAAACTTAACAAGGGGCCTTAACAGAACTATATACCTGATTGATTCTCATTATCAAGTACGATTTTACTGATCATTATGTTCTGTGATTTGCAAGTGTGACCTTAAACCTATCGGATCGTTCAACAAACCAAGGGCTAGCCCGCATTTCTCACCAGGATCACGGGAGCAGGCGCAGGATTCGTGTCATTCCAGGAACATCGAAATGCGATCGCGGATCTGCGATTCCAACGCACAAACTGACACCACTCAGAACACGTAGCTGATAACGGCAAATCCCTTCACGACAGAATCCTTGTCAACGATGGGGCTGTCGGTCACCTCATCGCTGAACTTCTCCCAGTTTAGATCCACGACAAAAAGCCACTCCCGCGTTATCTCGATAAATAGTCCGATTCCCGCTTCGATACTTGTCGTGCTTCCGAGTGTATACGCTGGCCTCGATGCTGTCGCTTTATCCGCTGGCACACCAAAATCATGATTAGCGATTTCTGAGCTTGTATAATTGATACCCAGCTTAGGCGTGAAACGTACGATGCCGGATTGCAGCCCCTTGCTGACGCTTAAGCCCGCCACACCGCCACCAATTCTATCTAGAACGTCGTGCTGATAGCCCAATTCAAGATCAACAACGCCAGGTAATTCAGCTTGAATGGCCAATCCAGCCAGAAACGTATCTTTCCTGTCGCCCATACCCGCCAAAAAGGGACTATCCTCCTCCTTGTACACGCCGATACGATACTGACCGGACAGAGCAAGACGCAGCCTGCCACTACCGGCAATGCCCAACTGGACATTTGGGCCGTATACCTGTAATCGCTCACCTGTATAGGTGATCGCCGGTATGATCTGATACACACCCCCGTCGTATTCTCGGTAAGGACTGCTGCGGGCTATCAAGCCGACGCCTACGCCGAGACGGCCGAAATCACCCAGAGCCTGGTAGAGTTCGACGTCAAAATGACGCGTTTCGTTATCCTTGAGAACAAAGGCCGCGCGGCTAAAGCTAGGGGGTGCTTTAGGTGCATAACGGTTTGAAAAGCCAATTGGCTCGACAGGTATTCCGACGAAGTTCTTGTCGATGCGCTTGTTCTCATTTTGGTCAGAGTAGACGAACAATGCGTATTCGCCAGGCGGAATGTCTTCGATGACGTAGCGCTCGTGCGCGTCTACATCGTAGCGGATTGTTCTGAACGGATTCCGTAGTGCGCCAAACGCATTAGCCGAGTCAAACAGCTGAAACTCGACCGTACCTGACTCGGGCGGATTGTCCAGTTTAACTGTCAGGCTAGCAGCGACAGTTGGCAGGGGTATCGACAACAGACAGAGTGCAACAACGACACAGCACCACGACGATTTGATGTGGGGTTTAATAAAAACCATCGTCTTTGATATGGGCAGTGCAACTCATGGATGACAAAGCCCGATATTCAGTTAACGTCTATCAGAACTTCATTACGACGCAAAAACGGTAGCGTCCAGGGTGGGTTGTAGCCAGCCCAACGTGGCTCTGATGACGGTGTCATATTTTGCGCTCTTATCCATGCATGTAATTGAGCCGTTTTATCGGCTATCGTGTCTTGATCCCACGATCCCGAGAAACGAATAACGGCGACTTTGCTTGCGGGTATTGTGGCAAGTGATACAGCGTCGTTCAACGGTATCGGTGCGGATTCCAATAAAAACTCCGCTGGCAGTACGAACTTGTAGCGCCAACCAGCCGCCTCTGTTTGCCCCAGCAACGGCACGGCCATAGCCATTTTCTCAGCTTTGTCTGAACGGTTAGCATTGGCAAATACCGGCGCCGTCATGGCGATCTTGTTACTTGCGGAATTCTCGCCGGAAATGTACCCAAAAAGTTGTCTGAAAGCTGTTCTGCCTGCGGTTTTAAAATCACCTTCCACATAAGTCTCAGCGGTAACCATTGGGGCGTAAAGCCGAAGCTCGAAATGATCTTCTACTGCAAGCCGATCATACTTAGCCTCTTCGACCGTATTGACACCGAACACGCTGCAACCGGTAATCAGTGTCACTGCAATCATGCCCGAGATTGGCGCACTTATCCTGTTCATACTTATTCCATTTTTTCGATGAATAAGGAAATAGTATGACGAATTCCACGTGAAGATCATGTGAAAAAGTGGCAAAGACTTTGTGAAAACGCGTCAACAGGCTGTTGTTGTCGGATGATCGTCAGCCATAGCTCATCACGCTCAAGATTCCCTGCCCGCATTTCTCACCAGGGGGCTAGTCAGGTATTCTGTCCCGTAAGGCATCGCGGTCGAACCACCATTGGTCGGCTGGAACGAGCGCGCCGAGAACCAGGGCCAACTTAGGAAGAAAATCAGCCGGGTCGTGCAATCGCAGTTTTTCCATCCAAGCACTCAACGCCTCTTGGTCTTCAACCTGAGAATGCGCTTTTGCTACATTGGTGACCATTTCGTTGGTCAAAAACATCAGGCTCTCGCGTTGATTTTCCTTCCCGCGTATATCGGCAATGTAATGCGCCGTTATCGCCGCGACCGCTGCGCCATCGGCGCTTGGCGGCGTTTCATCGATAACATATCCGAGCATATTGATCGTGAGTTGTGGATCGATTGGATAGGTGACCGCCAGCCAGACACCATGCGCCAATGCAACCAATGATGCCGGCTGATTAGATTGATAGAGCACATCGCACGCCTCCACCGCTTCCTGCCAGCATTCATCCGCAAGAAAAATGTCCAGTGCTGTACGCGCAAGGTCCCACGCCTCGTCACCTCGGGTAATCCCTACCTTTGCCTCGGCGATGTCCAGATTGATCCTGGCTCGATCGAGGTCGGACGCACCATCAGGTAGCGCCTTCAGTTGCTGTTCCTTGTCCTCGAGGTATTTTTGAATGTACTCGGCAGAAGCCGCCGGATCGCTGCTCTCTATCAGTGCGTCTTCAGAAATATTGTCAGTCATGGAATCACCGTCACGAAGGTTCGGGGTGTTTTTTACTCAAAGATGAGATCGATTGCAACCTTGCATCGTACAGGGTTATAACAGGGTGCCGCGATTTGCAGGAGTGGACCCTGGCCCGCATGCTCGCAATCAAGTCACTGGTTTCGCAGATTTTAACGCCTGATCGAGCGCCATTTCATTGATAGGAAATTCTAAGGATTTGAATACCTCGAATTGCCCCCTCAAGCGTTCGAACTGATGAAGGTATTCTTTTTCATAAAATACGATAACTTTGGTATCAGCCACGCCCTGCACGCTTGAAAATACGGTTTCCAAGCTGCTGGTGCGGTCTCTGAAATCAGACTGAAAATTAAATTCAGCAACGATCACCGCCGGTTTGTATTGTCGAATCAGCTTTACTGCCTTGCGGACCGAATCCGTTGTTACGACGTCGTAGCCATTATCACGATACAATCGCGAAAAATCTGGATATCCGCCCAATTCGATGATCGATAGTAATATCGGTTTATTGCTAGCCCGCATCAGATTTGTACTCGATTGCCGTGCACTGCTATAGTTACACGCTGTGTTGACGCACCATTATCGCAATCACATGACCGCCGGTAAACTGAAAGAGCCCAAAGTGATCACCGATTTTAACCAGCGCATTGTCTGCTTGTTGCCTGTAGGATTTTATTTTAATGATGAGCGCTGGGAAAAAATCTGGCAACGTTTCGATGAAAAAGGTGATTCGCTGTCAATGGCTGATCTTAAAGAGCTGTTTCCGGATGAAGAAACCGTACAGCACCCTGCCGAGGAAACCGGCGAGACCTTCGACCACAAGTCTGTCAATAAATTTAAGTAATTCGGCTTTGGCCCAACGCCTAACTGCCAGATCTTAACCCGAATACGACACTCAGGCGCTTGTGATAGACAGGCATATGACGATTTGGCCTCATTCGCTATCCGATTCAGGCAAGGAGGTCTTTTCCAGCTTGGCTTTTTCCTCGGCCAGGCGCTCCCATTCCAACACAAGCAGTTTACGTTGCTCCTCCAGCAGGTTACGCCGAGATTCCGCTTGTTGGCTTGCCTGTTTCAAGCGCTCGCGCTGTTCAGTCAGTCTTTGCTTTTCAAGACTGTGTTTTATCGCCAGTTTTTCTGCTTTTTGTGCCGCTTGTTGCGCGTTGTGGGCAGCCAGTGCGGCGGCGGCTTGAGCGTCCCGCTCACGATTCGCAGCATCTAGGGCGGCCTGCTTTTGCTTTTCACGTTGCTCTTTTTCTTGCATGGCTTTTGCCAACGCTGCATCACGTTCGTCTTGAATGTCTTTTATCTGCTGCTCCATATTTGCCAGATCCTGCTTCAAGATATCGATTTCCTCTTGCGTTTGACCAATTGCGCTTTCCGCCTGGTCTAGTTTTGACGCGTTTTCTGTCAGGTCTTGCTTGGACGCGTTTTCTGCCAGGCCTTGTTTCGACGCGCTTTCCGCCTGATCTTGCTTGGACGCGTTTTCCATCAGATCACGGTCAAAGGCGAACTTCGCGTCGTTATCAAGCCAGTCCCATACGAAGACCCCTCTCTCGAATGCAATGCCGGCCAGTGATAGCAACAAAACAAGTCCGAAAAACACTAACAGAATGATACTACCGCCTAGTTGAACCTTTTCAGTGGACTTATTTCTCGATGCTTTCTGATTAGCTACGTGCTGATTATCTGTAACCGCCGTGCGGTTGCGTCCTGATGAGGTTGCGTAGAGTTCAATGCCATGCCTTGTCGCCTGCGTTTCGTCAAGCTCCGGAATAGCGGCAGCCTGCTCGACATCGACAGTATCAGCTGACACAACAGTGGCTCGGGTGCGCTGATGCGAGATGTTGTCAGTGCTAACCGGTGCTCGATTTTTTCGTTTTGCTGCTTTCTGCTTCGCTTTGTCGATCTTCGAGCGACCCGCTTGGTCCCGTGTTACAGCTGCAGATTTTTCAAATTTTTTTTTTCAGCCGCAGGTTTCAGACCTTGGGTACCACCTTCGGGATTGATCCAGGGAAAATTATCGTCATCCGTGGGAATTGTGTCCTTGCGTTTGTCAATCTTGACCAGGGGCAAAATGCTATGCTCCATACGCTCGCTGACGACCTCTTCTATCAGGTCAACATCAATGACCTGACGTTGATCAGCAAACCCGTAAACCAAGGCGGTGTCAGACAACAGGTTGATTAATCGGGGTACACCCCCGCTGTATTCAGCGATGAGTCTGCAGGCGCCCGGCGTGAAGATATCCTCCGTCGCCCCCGCGGTGACAAGGCGATGCTGAATATAATGAGCGGTCTCGCCCGGGTCTAGGGCAGTGAGATGAAAATCCACAGCAATCCGCTGGGCGAATTGCGTCAACTCCGGTTTTCTCAGAGTATCTTTCAAATCCGGCTGTCCCGCCAGAATGATCTGCAACACCAGGTCCTTCTCCGAATTGATATTTGACAGCATGCGCAACTCTTCCAGCGTCGCCGCTGGCATATTTTGCGCCTCATCGACGATGAGAAGGGTGGATTTATTTTTTGCGTATTGCGCAAGCAGGAAATCGACAAAGCGCTGGTGCAACTGAACCTTGCCCAAGCCTGGCTCGTGAATTCCGAAAGCGGACAGCACCCAATCCAATAGCTCACCAAACGACTGGTGGGTGTTGGTGATCATGCCGACCGTGAGATCGTTTTCGAGCGTCGTTAACAGCTTGCGCAGCAAGGTCGTCTTACCTGCGCCGATCTCGCCGGTGATAACACAGAACCCGGCATTATTAATCATCGCATACTCGAGCATCGTCAGCGCAAGTCGGTGCTTCTTACTTTGATAGAGGAAATCCGGATCCGGTAACATCGAGAACGGCTTGGCGTTCAAACCATAGAATGACTCATACATAAGCTAGACTACTCTGACACTCCATTTACAGGGCACTTTTTCCCTTACTATACACATCGATCGGTTTTCATTAATTTACAAATAACCATACCCTACAACAAGCTGTTACCAGGGCGCAATAGGGCATACCTCGATGTCGACCTGCCCTACCTAACATATCTAATAAAAACAATCACTTGAAGAATTTATCGGATTTAGGCGTAATTCGCAAGGCGTACGGGTTGGCGGTTCGATCCCCAGTTTCCGTGTCCTGCTTCGAACACACCGGCACAGCGGGTACCACAGCGCTTGCAATTGCCGTTGGCATCGAGATTCCATTCGCCGAGCACATACCAGTCGCGCTCGATCAGGCGTAAGCCACAGGAGTGGCAGTACGTGCTGTCTCCTGACTTGTCATGAACATTTCCCGTATAGGCGTAACGGACTCCGTTTGATCTGGCAATGTCACGCGCGCGTCGAAGCGTTGCCAGCGGCGTCCGCGGTGCGTCCGTCAGCTTGTAATCAGGATGGAAAGCCGTGAAATGCATGGGGACACCCGGGCCCAATTTGTCTACGACCCAGCGACTCATGTCATCGATTTCCTTTTCACTGTCGTTATAACCGGGTATCAGCAAGGTTGTTAGTTCCATCCAGACATCGGTTTCATGATGGATGTATTCGATAGTTTCCAGAACTGGAGCCAGATGCGAACCGGTGACCTTCCAGTAAAAATCTTCGCTAAACGCCTTCAGATCAACGTTCGCCGCATCCATATACTGATAAAACTCGTTACGCGGTTCTGGACTTACATAACCCGCTGTCACCGCCACCGACTTGATACCGTGCTCTCTGCAGGCTTTAGCTACATCGATGGCGTATTCGTGAAAGATAACCGGATCATTGTAGGTATATGCAACACTGCGACAACCCAATTCTTCGGCGGCGCGTGCGATCGTCTCTGGTTCGGCTTTATCCATCAAGGTATCGAGTTGCCGAGACTTGCTGATATCCCAGTTCTGACAAAACTTGCAGGCCAGATTGCAGCCAGCAGTCCCAAAGGAGAGTACCGGTGTTCCGGGCAGGAAATGGTTCAGAGGTTTTTTCTCAATCGGGTCTATGCAGTAGCCGCTGGAGCGTCCGTACGTGGTCAGCACAATCTGGTCTTTGACGTTGGCTCGTACAAAACAGAGTCCACGTTGACCCTCGTGGAGCTTACATTCCCGCGGACACAGGTCGCATTGAATTCTGCCATCTTCAAGCTTGTGCCAGTAGCGAGTCGGGACCACACCGGGATCATCAAGCGAAATATTTTCGTGTAGCGTTGCCATGATTGAGACTATTATGTTTGACTATATATGAGGATTTATTGATAAAAATCAAGGAATATTCCTAAGCTCTTTTAAATATAGTTGGTATATACAAACCAATCCGTATAACACCATAATATGCAACAGAGGTGAAGAATGTCCAGAATTCGTTCCGCAGCGGTTGCCGGATTATTTTATCCGGCAGATCCAGCACAATTACAACGCGAAATACACTCAATGCTGTCCAGCGTCGATGAGATCGATTCTAAACCCAAAGCGCTGATTGTTCCTCACGCTGGTTATATTTACTCGGGCCCCGTCGCTGCCAGCGCCTTCGCCCAACTGAAAGAAATCCAGCATACCGTGGAACGCGTGATTCTACTGGGCCCCTGTCACCGTGTGCCCTTGCGCGGATTGGCAACCAGCAGCGCGGACTATTTCGAAACACCTCTCGGCACCATCAGGATTGACCGCAAAGCCATTAAACAGATTGCCTCGCTTCCGCAAGTCGAGGAATTTGATTTAACACATCAACAGGAGCACAGCCTGGAAGTACAGCTGCCGTTTCTGCAGGAAGTACTCGATGATTTTTCACTGGTTCCGCTGGTCGTGGGCGATGCCAGCACTGAAGAAGTCAGCGAGGTACTCGACACGCTGTGGGGCGACGATGAAACACTGATCGTCATCTCATCCGACCTGAGCCACTACCACGACTATAATACTGCTCGTGCGATGGACACCGAGACCTGCCATGCGATCGAAAACATGAATCCTTCAGCCATTCAGTACGATCAAGCGTGTGGGCGCAACCCGGTGACTGGCTTACTCCTGGCTGCAAAAAAGCACGGCTTGCACGTGACCACGCTGGACCTGCGCAACTCGGGTGATACCGCTGGTGATAAAAGCAGCGTCGTAGGTTATGGTGCCTGGGCGTTGAGCTAAACTGGCCTACATCATGTTAAACACAGAAAATCAGCGTATCTTACGTGAGCTGGCATACCGCTCGATCAAACACGGGCTGGAAGCCGGTAAACCTATCGATGTCGATACGTCGCAATATTCGGCAGAATTACAAGCGAAAAAAGCCACCTTCGTTACTTTGCATCACGACAAAAAACTACGCGGCTGTATCGGCATGCTCAAGCCGATACGCCCGTTGGTTGAAGATGTTGTCTATAATGCCTGGGCCGCGGCATTTACAGATAACCGTTTTATGCCATTGAGCGCAAGAGAATTCGGCGACCTCGATGTTCACATTTCGATTCTCGGCACACCTGAAGATGTTGACTTTAGCTCTGAAGAGGATCTGGTTAACAAGATCCAACCGGGTGTCGATGGCCTGATCCTCGAAGAAGGCTTCAACAAGGGTACCTTTCTGCCGTCGGTGTGGGAATCTCTGACTGATCCTCGGAACTTTCTCAATCACCTGAAGCTCAAGGCGGGATTGCCGGAAGACCACTGGAGTGATCAAATCAAAGTGAAACGCTATACGGTCGAGGAATTTTGACACTGTGATTGAGATCCTCTCAATCCGGGTCTAACCCGGAATAAATGCCCTACACTAGTCACTGATTTCTTGACTTATTCAGATGATTCATTAACTTAATGACTGTAACAATACTAAGAAGAAGCTTCTTTTTATTTCAATAACTTAATCAACCACTCGAAGGAGAACATATGTCAGATTCATTTCCTAACGCCCCATCCGGCTGGAGCGTGTCAACAGCTGAAGCCGTAGCCAAGGAAGATGGTCTTGAGTTGAGCGATGACCATTGGCAGCTAATCCGCGCACTTCAAGAGTACTATCACAAGGCCGAACGCCCCCATCTGCGTCAGATCAAAGACGCACTGGAAGAAAGCTTTCATTCGAAGGGCGGCATGAAGTACTTGTATGAGATCATACCCGGTGGCCCGGTGGCCCAAGGCTGCAAATTGGCCGGGCTCGACGTCCCCGCAGGGGCGGTTGACAAGTCCTTTGGCAGCGTCGCCTGAGCCGAGACCGACACGATCAACTCCCGAACCCTGGTGGCCCCGCAGGTGTCACCAGGGTCTATAGCTGCCTCATCTTAGTTGACACACCGGATTAACCTAACTGGCGATCAAATTCACACCAGCGAGCATCATGGCGGCTGCGAGAAAGTGTTCCACACGGGCGCGCTCATGAAACAGAAGTACACTGTAGAGTATGCCGGACAACAATGTTAGATAAAGCCATTGCATAGGATACCCGTAAACCTTCTCTCGCCAAGACGCCAAGAGCGCTGCAGTGTTATCAGTGGTATTTCTCGGTCGTGATATGGCCCGGTTCGCGCCGTAAATGCTTACGCATATTCCGGGTTTTCAGCAGGTTTGTTACGTCTGCAATCATCGCGGAGTTTCCGCACATCATCACATGAGAATCGTCCGCATTGAGGCGAATACCGGCCATTTGCTCCAGCTGTCCGGTTTCCAGCGCGGCCGTTACACGTTGATTGATAGCGCCGTCGATCAGTTCGCGGGTAATCACCGGCACAAATGACAACTGCGACCGATACTGTTTGCTTATGTCGGCTATCACCTCCTGATACACCAACTCACGGGCGGTTCTGACTGAATATACCAGTACGACTTTTTCGAACTTTGGCCACGCCTTACCCGACTTAAGAATTGAAATGAATGGACCAACACCCGTTCCCGTTGCCAGCATCCATAAATGACGGCTGTCGGGTAGATCTTCAACGGTCAAAAAGCCGTACGGCTTGTCTGTCACTTTGATGACATCACCCGCATTGAGTGATGCAAGTTCTGGCGTTAATGGACCATCCGGGACAATATTAAAGAATATCTCCAGTTCGGATTCAGCGGGTGAATTAACCAGCGAATACGGCCTCGCAACCAGCTCCCCATCTATTTCCATGGCTACACGTACAAACTGACCCGCTTTGAAAGCACCAATAGCTGCACGGAACCGTAATGACAACAGATCGTCTGTCCATTCACGTTTCTCGGTAATTTCTGCATTTATCCATTCCGGCATTCAAGTCAACCTGGCAGTTGTAGCATAGCTGAGCAAAAACTTTTGTAGTGCTCTATATCAAGCATGATAGCACCACAGAACACTGTTTTTACCATGTTATTAATGCTCTTTTTGTCAACTTGCAGTAAACCCTTGGCTACGCGAGAATAGCAATGAGAAGACATCCACAATTGTGAGCTTCATGACTAACGTTTTCGCAGTGTTGTTAAACGGTATCGCGCAACTCGAGTACGATAGAGACAAGCCTTTACCGCCACACCAGGCGGCTTATCTCGACAAAATGGATACCAAAATGAAAGCCGGCATCATGCTCGGCAATGAAACTATTGAAAACCCTGATATTAATCAGCGAGCGCAGTTCGTTGCCGCCAATCTTGTCAGCGCAATGAAATCGAATGACGAGGCAATGTCTGCCGCCCTCTGCACTTGGCTGGCTAGCCGCATGCCGGATCTGAAACAAGCCAAGATCAGTGAAGACGGTGACAATGTATCGATCGATCTGGTTTTTGATGAAGCTTACGGCAAGCAAACAGCGGTCACACTGACCGAAATGCATTAGGCCCTGTTACCACAATGCGAGTCGACTCCGCAACCAGCATACGCTTCCTTTGCGCCAATGATAAAAGCGAAACAGAATCATACTATCGATCCCATCGATCATCGCCGCGAGCAGCAGGTACGACTCAAGACCGGTGAGTTCATTCGCCAGGCAAGCCGCATGTACCAGCATCAATTTCCGATGATACCGGTATTGTTTGACCTGCGTGGACGTGCTGCCGGCATGTATAAGGTGCATAACAAAAAACGTATCATTCGTTACAACCCCTACCTTTTCGCAAAATATTTCGACGATAATTTTACCACTACGGTTCCTCATGAAGTGGCTCACTATGTTGTAGATATGCTGTATGGCTGCAGCAGAGTTAAACCCCATGGCGTGGAATGGCAGCAGGTCATGCTGTCGCTGGGTGCAGAGCCGAGGGCCACGGGAAGCTACGACTTGTCAGGCATACCGATACGCAGACAACAACGTCACATTTATCAGTGCGCTTGTACGCTACACCGCATAAGTACAGTGCGCCATAATAAAATACTGCGTGGCCAGGCAAACTATTACTGCCGCAATTGTAATTCAGCGCTAATATCAGTCGATTCTGAAAAATAGATCAACGCATTGCATTTGCCGTCAGCTCACGAGACACCGCCTGGTGAGAATTGCGGGTTAACCCCTTTTCAACTTTCCTGCGTTTACACAACAGAGAACAGACAAACACAGGAGAAACCGATGGCAAATCCTCATCGTATCAACGTCTTTTCGTCGCCACAGATGCGCCTATGCGCACTCGCCTTGACGGCTACGCTGCTGGCCGCATGCACGCAATCTCAACTGGACGAACAAACCGGCCTGACCAGCACAGACGCGACAGCCAAGCCCAGTGAAAAACGGGAACTGCATGCGCAAGCAAGCCAGTCATCGACGGATGAAGCCGAAATCGCGTCGGATCAAGGCTTCACGCACCGGAAGCAGACATTTCATACAGCCAAACCGGTATCGATGGCGAATCTGATCGCTGCTGAGAAAAACATAGCGCAGGGTACAGCATCCGGCATACAGGCATTACGGGCACCGAGTGAACCCATCAATCGGGAAAACTATGCTCATTTTGATGACCACGGCATCAAACGTGTCGCCGAAACACCCGTTTCGACCTTCAGCATTGATGTCGATACCGGGTCCTACAGCAACATACGCCGCATGCTGAACAACGGTCAGCTGCCGGTTGAAAACGCCGTCAGAGTTGAAGAACTGATCAATTATTTTTCCTACGATTACGCTGCGCCGAAAAGCAGCAACCAGCCATTTTCGGTCATCACCGAAATCGGCGCGACTCCATGGAGTCCAGACACACATATTCTGCATATCGGCATCAAGGGTTATGATTTAGCCCGACCAGCCTTGCCTGCATCCAACCTGGTGTTTCTCGTCGATGTATCTGGTTCGATGCAATCAGCAGACAAACTCGGCTTGTTGAAGTCCGCGCTCAAGTTGCTTGGCAGGCAGTTACGCAGTGAAGACCGGATCTCAATCGTTGTATACGCCGGGGCAAGCGGTGTCGTGCTCGAGTCTGCTGCCGGCAACGAGACGGCGAAAATCAACCAGGCACTGGATGCACTCAGCGCTGGTGGGCGTACCAACGGAGCCGCCGGCATTCGCACAGCATATCAACTGGCGCAGCAGTCGTTCATCAAAAATGGTATCAATCGTATCATCCTCGCTACCGACGGAGATTTCAACGTCGGCACAGTCAATTTCGAGGCCCTAAAAGATCTGATCGAAGAAAGACGCAAGTCCGGCATCTCGTTAACAACCTTGGGATTCGGCACGGGAAACTATAATGATCACCTGATGGAGCAGCTGGCAGATGCCGGCAATGGTAACTACGCCTATATCGACAACCTGAATGAAGCACAAAAAGTGCTGGTCGATGAAATCAGCTCAACATTGCATACGATTGCCAAAGACGTCAAGATCCAAATCGAATTCAATCCCGCGGTGGTTGCTGAATACCGATTGATCGGTTATGAAAACCGCGCACTCGAACGGGAAGACTTCAATAATGACAAGGTTGATGCAGGTGAAATTGGTGCAGGCCATAGTGTAACGGCTTTATACGAGATCAACCTGGTGACCAGCAACAAGAAAAGCATCGATCCATTGAGGTACGCTAATGTCAGGACGCCAGCGGCGACGCAGAGTAACGAAATAGCGCTGCTGCGGTTGCGTTACAAGCAACCCGGTTCTGACAACAGCCGGTTGATCGAAAACCCGATACATGTCACGGAGATCGAGAAGCTTTTAGACAAAACCAGCGACAACTTCCGCTTTTCAGCTGCAGTTGCAGGCTTCGCCCAGTTGTTACGTGGTGGAAAATACACGGATAACTTCAGCTTTGACGACGTTCTGCAATTGGCACGTCAAGCCCGAGGCGATGATCCTTTCGGTTATCGCGGAGAATTCATTTCGCTCGTCAATCTAGCCAACACATTACAAACGACAACCGCTCTCAACAGCAGTATCAATCATAGTGCGCCTTTTAAATGAAGACAGATCATTTGTATGAATCAGAGTTTAAAGTTGGCCAACAATTGCGTAAGCTTGCGCCGTATGGATCAAGTGAGTTCTGATGAGAACCTGATGCTGGATTACTCCCGTGGCGACGCGGATGCTTTCGAGGTGCTCTATCACCGGCACAAAGGGCCGTTATATCGCTTCATCCTGCGCCAGTCTGGGCCACGCTATGCCGATGAGCTATTCCAGGATATTTGGCTACGGGTGATCAGCTCACGGACGAGCTACAAGATCAAATCGACGTTCAAAACCTGGCTCTACCATATAGCCCGCAACCGCATCATAGACAATTACCGTAGGCAGAATATACGTCCACTTGAAAACCATGCAGAAACCTTATCCACTATTCGTGATACCGATCGGGTACAGCCTGAAAACCAGTTGGAAGCACGTCATCAGCATGAACGTTTGATGCAAGCAATCGCCGAACTGCCGAATGAACAAAGAGAAGTTTTTCTTTTAAAGGAAGAAGCGGGACTGGCGCTCAACGAGATTGCAGATATTACCGGCGTCACCTATGAGGCTGCAAAAAGCCGTTTGCGTTATGCGATGAAAAAGCTGCGGCAGCGGCTGGAGTTCAATCATGAGTGATGCTAACGAAAAGATATCCAAGCTCTACCGCGAAACCAGCATTCAGGAGCCATCGCAACAGCTCGATGTTGCGATTCTGCAGGCCTCACGTGAAGCCAGTGAGAAACCGACACGCTCCGGCCCATTCTCGGCGACCTGGCCTGCAGCCGCCTCATTTGCCGCTATCATCGTGATTGCCACGATCCTGGTTCCCATGCTCAAGCACGAGGCGCCGCAACAACAAACAGCACAGGACCCGGCAGAGAAAAGCATCCCATACGAACCGGCCGATGAAGAAGCGTTTAATAGTTACAGCGCCAGCGACAACGCCGGTAGAGCGTTAATCGCACCCTCTGCTTTCACTGAAGATAGTCTGACATTGGAACGTAACATACTGGTGGAAGAACCAGCGACGGCAGAACCTGGAATTGCATCCTCCGATGACACGCAAGCGCGGGCACTGCGAAAATTATCCAGCAGCTCTGCCGAACTGGAACAAAAAGTTCCCGAGAGTCCAGCCGAGAAAACCACATCCAGGATGAGAGCTGCCGACAGCGCACCGTTCGCCGTGCTAACTCCGGAGATGTGGGAAGTCAGAATTGAGCGTTTGATCGAACAGGGCGAGTATGAAAAGGCGCGTGTTGAAATCAGCCAGCTGAAGCAGCATTTTCCGGACTTTAAGATAAGACAATCTCTACTGGATAAACTGAGGCCTTGACACAAGCCCTCAATCAATAACTGAAAAACGATGACAAGACATATTTTTAACCTACGCCTGTCAGCGACTTACGAGTCGTCCGAAAACGATGTCGCGACACTGGAGGTACAGGCCCTGAGTGAGGACGGCTGGGAGCCCCTCGATCTGAATATAACGACCCCGGGTTTTCTGGTTTATGTCTATTCACTTTTTACCTGCCAGCATTTGTTTCTGCGCACCAACAGCACAGAACGCGATCTGGTCCTGGCGAGCTCACGGGGTGAGATACTGGTCGAAACCAGTGAGGACTGGCACCTGGAAAACGTCGACGTTAAATTTGATGTTAACCTGGTATCGGGCGATGCGAAAGAAGATAACATTGACTACATAATCTCGCGCATGAAGCAGTGTCCTGTATCAAAAAACCTTCCCAGTAACTTCCACGCGCGTACCTATATAGCATTTCATCATGAGTAACAACAAAACCGATTCTCATTGCGACTTGAGCCCACCCTCCTATGAGGGTGTTGAGATTGTCGACCTACAGCCCAATCCTTCACCGCGCGACTACCTTGAAGCGATGACAATCTCAAACACTGTCGCCGATCAGAAACTGGGTGAACACATGCTACTATCCTGGTATGACCGGGATCGCGATTTTGAATCGCCACAGCATGCCAGTGAATGCCACGCCCTCAGTGCCGTACCCGGTTATGTCGATTATGGCCTCTATCACGGCGCAACGCTGAAAGTAGACATCGAAGACGGGCGCTTCGTGTTCTTCTATTTTCCGGTCGACCTTGGATAATCATATCGGGGATTCGTGGGAGCGACTTTAGCCCGCGAATTGTCGCAATAATAATCCTCTGCGCCTCCGCGTCTCTGCGGTAAACACAACGGATCATCCCAGCGCTCACTCCGTCGGGCTCGGATGCAGTTCGATATAGAATGTCGACATGACCTCGTCCTGGTCGACTTTTTCCTGCTGGCTGCGTCGCAACTTGGCTTCAACACGAGCCGCGCGGATAAAGGATTGATCGATGACTGCAGGATAAAGCAGATACTGCTGATCGACAATCATGGCCTGCTTACGCGCATGGTTCTCGAAATTTTCCCTTTCTTCAGTGTTGAGGGTATCGAGCAACAACAACCACGGCGATTGCCAGTATATAAAATCGTGTACCAGCGCCGAATAATAGTCGTCATCATGCAATGTGGAAATGAAAAAAGGATGAAAGCACTCGGCAGCAAGGATTCTACCGGTCAATGATGGATCGATATTATGCCCCATGATACCGGTAGCAGAGCCATCCTGATTTTTTTTGAACCACTGCGCAGCCGGCGGTGTGTCAGCGCAGTTATTGATGTAGTCGATCAGTATGTCCGCAGCGCAATATGCAGCGCCATGGCCTGCGACATCGACGCTTTCCGATCTGAAAGCCTCCCGACTAAGTCGTCCCGCACGCCAGTCGAGCAGTTGGTAAGCGTCAATATCCGCTTCATTAACAGCGGAGTTTAGCAACGCAAGCGGTTTTTTTTCCTTATCCAACAACCACAGTTCGATCGTATCCATAAATGGAAAAGGCAACTGGTCATACACCTTGAGCAAGTGCTGATAAACAACAGCGCCCATTGCTTCCAGCATGAAAAACTCATCGGAAGGATAAATCGGCCCTCTAGTCAGCCCGGTGTGTTTACTCCAACGGCCATAGCGAATATCACTGGTCTGTACCGATCCCTTGCTGACCAAACCATCTAGCAAGGAATCGTTACTGACATAAATATCCCAATGCACACCATTTGACGTGACTGCTTCGGCATATTGGTAGCGTATGATATTGACAACGCCTCGAAATGGATTGAGCAGGCGCTGAGAGTAACACTGAATTTCGGTATCGATCATGTTACCAGTTCCCGCGAGTGGCGCGAACACCAGCCTGAACCGCGATAGGCATGCTTGAATAATGCACTGTATCTTTGATCATTCAAGATTTTCTCCAAAGGGCCAATGCTCTAATGGAATTCTACGCCGCCTGGTGAGAAATGCGGGCTAAGGTTCCTCACCGTAGTCGAATGTGACTTCATCACCGGGTTTGATATCGCGAATAGCATAGAGATCCTGGCCGTCAAACTCGGCATTGGGCTTGTTGCAATGATTCAGATAGCGCAGCATATTTTCTCCGTTTATGCCTTGCCATCCACCATCATCTTGTTCGACCCATAATACATGCATGTCGTTATCCTTTACCTTGGGTCCATGATAACGCCCAAGATAGGTACCATTCTTAATCCTAAGCTTTGAAAAAAGCCCTTTACCATGAATATCAGAGTCATCTACAAAGAAATATTTTTTAAGTTTTTTATTACTCTTCATCGTTAATTCCTACTACCACTAACATCGTTAAGACTAATATTGATGCACTACATTATATGATATAAAAACTAATGCGAATTCTACAATCTAATTCTTGTGATAAAAAAATCGCTTGAGGCAACCACTGTCACTTTTCATTACACACAGGGTTATTAAAAACCCGTTGCGCTGCTTGCTGGTTTTTTGGCAGCAATGCAGTCGCCGATGTATGGCCCAATACTCAGTTTCTGCTGACCCAAGGCCTCGGCCATAGAAAAATCTTGGGCAATCCCGAGACAGTGATGGCTGCTGTAGAATTCATCAAAAAGTCCCAAAGTTTTTTTCACATCTGCTATAAAGCCAGGGACATTAATGAATTTCATTACTGGAAAACAACAATTATATTGGGGAACATAGTATGGGCTTGAATATCAAAGCATTCGCATTGGCTTCGGGTATCTTGTGGGGACTGTTAATGTTAGCGGTAGGCATTGCCAACATTACCTGGCCCGAATACGGTGGTTCTTTTTTAAGGGTAATGGCGTCGATCTATCCCGGCTATATACATGACGGCAGTCTTTATCAGGTTATGATTGGTTCCGCCTATGCTGCTGTCGATGCCTTGATCGGCGGGGCGATTTTTGCCTGGATTTATAATTGGTTCGCCTAAGCTGGATGTTGCGCGGAGGTGATCTGCATGAGCCTTCGTGCGTAATCCTGGTTAAGCAAAAAAGCCCTGTTCACTGACAGGGCTTTTGGTACTATTTGCTTGTTGTTTATGGACAGCGGGCTAGTGATGATGGCCTTCGGGTCCATGCGCGTGGCCGTGTTCGATTTCTTCCGCTGATGCATCACGCACGTCTACGATGGTCACGCTGAAATGAAGATCGACGCCAGCCAGCGGATGATTACCATCGACTACGACATGCTCGTCTTCGATTTCCACCACGGTAACAACCAGCATCTCGCCGTTCGGCCCCTGCGCATGAAACTGACTGCCGACCGCAATCTGACTACCGTCTTCAAACATCGATTTCGGCACTTGTTGGAGCATGGCATCGTTACGGGCACCGTAGCCGTCCTCGGGCGCAACCGCAACCGTCACCTCATCGCCGGTAGATCTTCCTGCCAGCGCATCTTCCAGCCCGGGAATAATATTGCTGGCGCCATGTAGATAGGCAAAACTGCCGTCATCCGACTTGTCGATGAGCCGCCCTTCGCTATCAGTCAAAATATAGTGCAGGGTAACGACTTTTTGATCTCCTATTTGCATAATCGTTCTCTAAGTGTACTGGTAAAAAAAAGCACCTTAACAGATTATGCATAGTCCCGATAGTTCAGTAGAATCGAGGAATATATCGTAAAAGATGGAAAAAAAACATTCAAAACGGCAGCATTGTCAAAAACCGATCAGCTCACCGTGAAAACCCTGATTCGTCACACGCCTGAGAATATCTCTGCCCCTGATGGTTTCGGGATCATAAAGGACAACCAGCATATGTCTGTCAGCATGACTGTGGCCGACGGAAATAACACCAAAATCACTGCGAATAGTCTGCTCTAAATTAAACAGCTCACGATCATTCAGGGATTCATCGATATGAATGGTAACATCACTGACGACATCTCTCATGGTACACTCCCGAGATAGCTCTATGTGTATCATTCCATTGTACACACAACGACCGTTACATCAATCGAGCCAGTTATCCATCTGTCCGCCAAAATACAAGCGTAAACAAGCCAGCAATGCCGCAATAAAGGCAATCAACAGGGTTATCGCAAGCGCAGTTTTATCCATGGCGTCAGCATAACACAGGACTGGATCATAACAACTTGTGATTTCCAAGGACCGATCTCAGGTACTCGCTATCGCGCGGTCCGCGTGACAACCTCATGGTGAAACTGGAACCAGATCAATAGCTACACATGCACGGCTTTTTTGCTATATATACAGTATGAACATCGTATGTTACAGCGAGCGAATTCTCAATCCGTTTCGCGGTGTGATGAATGTTGTCGCTCTGGATGACGCCGAAGCCGTGACAACCGATGGCATAACCTGGTTTCTTTATATCCGAGATCAGTTTGATACCATGGAAAACGAGCCTGAAGAGTTCGCTTATATTGATAATCCCCACATCCGCTTCGGCACCTGGAGCGAAGTCGACGGCCTCAAGCGCGCCCCCGTACTTCCCTGTTACCATTATCAGGAAATACAGCACAAAGGCGAACGCCTGCTTGAGGTCGTACGCCATTATGCATCTGACATACCGTTCGAATTCCGCGATTATTACGAACTGTGGCTACTGGAAAAAGAGACACGACAACCGCTCGCACTGATCGACAGCGTCTGCAATGCAGGTGAAATATATGTCAATGACCTGCTTTGCTGGAGAGCCGGCAACCTGTGCCGAAGCCAGTTTAAGACTGAGGTTCCCAAACTGACCGATGGCGTGAACAGCCATGCCGAACTTCTGAATCGTCTGATTAATACGCGCGCCGGTGAGCGGCCTTCGGCCCAGTGGTTTTTGCGTGAGCAAAATGGCTACGGATTTGGCCTCAAAGGCATCGACCTCGACGATAGTCTCGTCGGTCGCGAATTGTCACCGCGAATGTTTCCACGCATGTTTATTGAAGAACACTGGGATAATGATGCCGATGCTGCGCTGGTCAATGCGTTTATCAACTGGATGTCGCCGTGGCTGTTGCTGCTTGATTTTCTCAAGGACCCACAGCGCGCTGCACTTGAATCTGCAGCGAGAAAACACGCCATGCAAGTCGATAAACTGCACCTGCTTTATCCGAAGGTTGTAGAAGAAAAATACATCAAGGCCGCACGGGTTGAAGCCATGCTGAGGAGAACCCGGCAAGATACAAAACGGGAATCCGATAGCATTGACTCGACTTACAATGCCTGTCTCGGGTGGCGGACAGCCTGATCAGAAAGGGCGCTCCGGAAGCCGGGAGCTGGATACTCGCCCGCATTGCTGATCAGATGGGCGAGCCCTCACTGCGTTGAAAAACCTACATGCCGTTGCCAAACTTGTCATGATGTACCTGCACAGACTCACGCACAGACTTCAACGCTCCGGCATAGCCTTTGAGTATTCCCAATGACCAGCTGATGCGCTCCCTGAAATAGCTGTCAGCTTCGGAATTATTCTCTGCCGGGTCATCATTAAGCACTTTTTCAACATTGCGCACGATGATGTGTTCTGGAATGTAACAGAGCCGATTGTTTTTATAACTACTCATACGCAGCTCGGCCACCGGATAAGCCCCGCCGTCTGCACTCGATACTGTTACGATCATCGCCGGCTTATGGCCGAGCTCAAAGCGGCCGAATAGCAGAAAAAAGTTTTTTAGCCCGGCAGGCACCTGACCATGCCATTCAGGAGAGACAACCACGAAACCATCACTTGCTGCTAACTGTTGTTTGAGCGGCGCCAGGCGTTCATTCCACTCAGCGTTGTCTTCCCAAAGGGACTGGTCCCACAATGGCAGCGGATTCTCGGCCAGGGTGTATAGCCAGGTTTCGACGCCATGTTCCTGCTGCAATGTTTTTTCCACATGGCGGGCGACTTTTTCGCTTTGCGACGGCTTGCGGTGACTGCCGCTGATGATCGATATGTTCACATTGTCTCCTGCTAAGTTTTCAACACAAAGGACGTCGTAACATGGTGTTCTGTTATACGTCCCGCTTCGATATTGGTTCGATGCATTTCACACCTTCGTTATGCGCGTTGTTGACATAACTTGAAACCTCGACCGCCGTAATACTGTCATTTGCAGCTGGCTGCATCAACGCATCAATAACATGGATATCTTCCGAACACAGCCAATCCTGCATCGCTTGTTGTGGTATCAGAACTGGCATACGATCGTGAACGGGTTTCATCACATCGTTAGCATCCGTGGTTATCAAACAACACTGCATCTGTCCCTCGCGGTCGATCTGGTAAACCCCCGCCAGAGCCAGCGCATCGTGCTCGATCGAATGAAAATAGAAAGTGGCTTTTTTACCCTGGGCTCGCCGCCACTCATAAAAACCATTGACCGGAACAATAACGCGCGTATGTGCGATTAGCTTTCTAAACGAAGGTTTTTCATGGATGGTTTCGGCACGCGCATTGATCAACGGACGTTCGAACTGCCCTGGTTTTGCCCAATGCGGGACGATTCCCCAGTGCATATCAGCCACGTCGAATCCCGCCTTGTGGCACACTGTGGCCAGTGTTGCGCTCGGTGCAATATTGTATCGTGGCGGAAACCGGTCTTTGGGTATCACCACGTCCAGCACCCTAACCAGATTGTTCACCCCGGTGGGGTCATGAGCATCGATTCGTCCACACATACTAAATTCCTATGAAATCCGAGCTAAACCGTCAAGACCGGCTCCTGCAGGCGTGCCAGTTGCTCACGAAGCTCCAAGACATGCTGTTCCCAATATTGCGTGGTATCGAACCAGGGAAAAGCCTGCGGAAAAGCCGGATCACGCCAGCGTGTCGCCAGCCAGGATGCATAGTGCATCATGCGCAGCGTTCGCAACGCTTCGATCAGATGCATCTCCGTCAGATCGAGCGCGGCGAACTCACTGTAGCCCTCGAGCAAATCGATCATCTGCACGGTCATCTCCGGACGTTCGCCCGACAGCAGCATCCACAGATCCTGCATCGCCGGCCCGTTACAGCAATCATCGAGGTCGACAAAATGCGGACCTCGGTCTGTCCATAACACATTGCCCCGATGACAATCACCATGTAAGCGCAGGATCCTAAGCCCACCGGCCTGATCGAAACACCGTGTTACCGACTGTAATAAATCAGCAACCAGCGTTTGGTAGGCGGGTTCGAGATGTCCCGGGATGAAGCCGTTGGTCAACAAATAATCCGCAGCCTCTCGACCCTGCCGTTGTATGCTGATGGCCTGGCGGTGTTGAAAGCTCTGCCGCTTGCCAACCGCGTGGATACGCGCGATGAAGCGCCCCATCCAAACCCTATCTTCACTGTACTCGAGATCGGGCCAGCGTCCACCTTGCATGGGATACAGCGCAAAGCGGTAACCGCCGAACTGCAGCAAGGTTTCGCTTGCCAATACCATTGGTGCCACCACCGGTATCTCCTCCGCGGCCAACGCCTGCGCAAAGTCGTGCTCTTCGAGTATGGCCTCGTCGCTCCAACGCGCCGGGCGGTAGAACTTAACGACCAACGGCACGTCCTGCTCCTGCTCGACGCGGTAGACACGGTTCTCATAACTGTTCAAGGCCAGCATGCGCCCCGAGGTCTGGAACCCAACGGAATCAACCGCCTGTAGGATAATGTCAGGCGTGAGCGCATTGTAGTCGTCTTCTAGCGTCATAATCACCGCCTATGTTACGCTGATCGAAGGCATTCGTCCTGCACCTATCGAACGAATACCCTGATGCATCAGCCATTGAATTATTTGACTGCCTAGCCCGGATGTGAGGCGGCAACGAAAGCATGAGTCAGCAGATCAGTAAAACCGTGATGATTGGCAAACCGGCACCCGAGCTGGAGGTGGCGCACTGGGTGCAGGGAGATCCGGTCAACATCAGCGCCCTCAAAGGCCGTGTGGTTCTGGTCGAGGTTTTTCAAGTCAACTGCCCCGGCTGCTTCGTCCACGCACTACCGCAAGTCGTGCACCTGCACGAACGCTACGAGGCGCAGGGATTGACGGTGATCGGCCTGGCGACGGCTTTCGAAGATTTCGACAAAAACACACTGGCCAATCTCGAGCGACTGGTACAAACCGGTGACATGATCGGCGAACCCTTGCGGCAACTGGGCAAAGCCGGCCTGTTGCAAAGCGGCAGGCTGGACTATTCCCTGCCTTTCGCCGTCGGTATGGATGTACTCAGCGAGAACGACGCCGTGGTCGATGATGCTGCGGTTAACACTTTGATCCATGGGCAATTGCCGGATTTCGACAGCTGGCCCGATGAACGTAAACAGCCGATCTACGCTAAGGCGCGTGCGTATCTAGAAGCGAAAACCCACCGTGCACATACCTTCGAAAGCTATGGTCTGCAGGGCACACCCTCATCCATCTTGATCGATCGGGACGGTATCCTGCTCGAGGTTTCGTTTGGATATGTCAAGCCTCTCGAGCCGATGATAAAAGATTTACTGCAACGCGCGATCGGGTAAAATTGCCTCCTCTGAAAATCGAGTCATACCTATGGAACGCTTTATCGAAAACACCATGTACGCCAGCCGCTGGTTGCTGGCCCCGCTTTACTTCGGCCTCAGCATCGCTGTGATACTCTTGGGCATCAAGTTTTTTCAAGAAGCCTTCCACACCCTGCCACTGGTATTTTCGATCAAGGAGGCCGATCTGGTGTTGGTCGTGCTCAGCTTGGTCGACATGGCCCTGGTCGGCGGTCTGCTGGTCATGGTTATGCTCAGCGGCTATGAGAATTTCGTCTCCCAGATCGATATCGACGAAGGCAAGGAAAAACTCTCCTGGCTTGGCAAACTCGACTCCGGCTCGCTGAAGCAAAAAGTCGCTGCCTCGATCGTTGCGATCTCCTCGATCCACTTGCTGAAGGCCTTCATGAATGCACAACAGATCGATAACGACAAACTGAAGTGGTACGTCATTATCCATCTGACCTTCGTGCTGTCGGCGATGGGCATGGCCTACGTCGATAAAATGAACAAACACGATTGAGTCGGACTGTTTTCTCGCGATGCGCGGCCTCGTCCCACCCGACCCGGAATCAAGCACTTCCGGCATGCACTTCGCAGTGGTCTATGTGCCAAGGCGCAGCCGCAACCGCTTCGCTGCCAACTGCGTCGAGATCAAACCGACAGCAGCCGATGCGATTGACGATGCCGACCCGGACAACAAACGCTTCGCCGCGCGCGTCAGTGGCCCATCGAAGTCGTCAGAAGGCCAGA
>JABDQW010000017.1 GCA_013042055.1 Gammaproteobacteria bacterium
TTCTGATAAACCACTTTATCGGCCTCATCCAGGATAACAATAACGTTATTGTTTGAATGTAAATCAATTCCGCAATATAGTTTCATTATGAGTTCCTCTTATAGGTTCGTTTGTCTTGACAGCTAAACGATAACGCCTATTTGAGGAACTCGCTAGATGATTATCAGGTCTTTGATTTGTGATTTCTGACTATCCCGTTCACCGGTCTGGGGTCACACCGGTCTGGGGTCAGGTCTTTGATTTGTGATGTGGTGAGTGTAAACAGGTCAAGTCGTTGATTGTGAAGAAACGTGATTGATTAAAAATCAAAGACCTGATAATCATCTAGCGAGTTCCTCAAATAGGCGCTATCGTTTAGTTGCGAAGACAAACGAACCTATAAGAGGAACTCATAATGAAACTATATTGCGGAATTGATTTACATTCAAATAATAGTGTTGTCGTTATCCTGGATGAGGTAGATAAAGTGGTCTATCAGAAAAAGCTAAACAATGACCTGGCTTTGATCCTGAAGCAGCTTTCTATCTATAAAGATAAAATTACAGCGATTGCTATTGAGTCTACATTCAACTGGTATTGGCTCGTCGATGGTCTGATGGAAGCTGGCTATACCGTCAAGCTGGTCAATACCGCTGCGGTTCAAACATACAGTGGATTAAAACACACAGACGATGAGGATGATGCCGGGTGGTTAGCTCATTTATTACGCTTAAAGATTTTGCCTACCGGCTATATCTACCCAAAAGAAGAGCGCGCCGTTCGAGATCTTCTCAGAAAACGCAGCCAGTTGGTTCGCCAAAGCACCAGCAACATTCTGAGCTTACAGAACATACTGGCACGAAACACAGCCCAATCGTTATCCAGCTATAAGATTAAAATGCTTGATGATGAGCACGCTGAAAAGCTGTTAGATGATCCGAATGCCACACTGGCATTAAAGTGTAATCTCACTATCATCAGATGCCTGCAAAGCACGATTGCCGAAATAGAAACATCGGTTCTGCAGCAGGCGCGTATACGAGCAGAATTCCAACAACTGCTCACGGTTGCAGGCATTGGTAAAATATTGGGGCTCACTATTATGCTTGAAAGCGGTGATATGCGCCGTTTCCAAAAAGTGGGTAACTTTTCATCCTATTGTCGTTGTGTAAAAAGTGAAAGGCTGAGCAATGGTAAGAAAAAAGGTGAAGGCAATCGAAAAAGCGGCAATAAATATCTAGCATGGGCATTTATAGAGGCCGCTAATTTTGCTATTCGATATAACGATAAGATCAAAGCCTTTTATCAAAAAAAGAAAGCAAAAACAAACGGCATAATCGCAACCAAGGCGGTTGCCAACAAACTGGCTAGAGCGTGTTATCACGTACTAAAAGATCAGGTGCCTTTTGATGTGAACAAATCATTTGGCTGATGCGAAGAATACAGTTGAGTGAGCAAACCAATAATGGGGTTGGCTAATAACCATCAGACCTGATTCGTTACTCACTCGACTTTTTAATAATACTACTGTAGCAAGAAGTAAATAGTAAGTGTGCCTCAACGGTAAGCCAATGGGGGTCTGGAACTGAGTAATCAGTAGCCACAAACCTGTTAAGTGCTTAAGGCACTACATGTCTGGATACACGTTGGGAACTAAAGATTTTCTGGGGCAATGATAATTGCCTGGGGCAAAGTTATACTTTGTCTAGATCCAAATGGCTGACTGGTGCAGACTTATCTGACACTTGGCATGAAATTTTAGGCGCACATGCGCTTTTATTGATTCGACAGCAGGATAATTTTTGCAGTTAAAACCGCAAAAAATAACTATTGCCTATTGACTGGGAACTGCTAATGGCTGACCCTGTTGCACTGTTCAGTACAGTCCCCATTTTTCGGTCAGACTTTGTTGTCCATCGATTGAAATTTCACGAAATTAACGTGTATTATAGACATTATCGCCATTGATCTTCTCCGAAATTATCGCTCCCGCAAGGGGGCATCTTTGCTGCGTGCGAACGAGGCTCATAGAAGGAGGATTGAAATACCATGTTGCAAACACCTCAGCAAGTTCGAAAAAGGCTTCAGCGAGCTTACAGAACGTCTCACGGTAAGGCTAAGCAAAGCATCAACAAGATTCGACAAAGGCTTCAGCGAGCTTACAGAGCGTCTCACGGTAAAGCATCGCGAGCTTTGAGCAAGATTCGACGAAGCTATCGATAACTGCAAAGAAACTCGAAATCTCCACGCAGGCGTAAAGGCCCAATTAAAGGGGTCAAAGCCCTTTAACGCGTGCTGTTTTCCTGATGCGAGTCATAATTATATGAGAACCGGGCATTCGCGCTCCACGCAGGCGTAAAGACCCAGTTCATTATCACCCCGGTGTTCGCTACCGGTGCAGTAGCATCTGCTTCCCCTGGTTTAGTTGCGGTTATTGGTCACATCAGGAATTTCGTTCAGGCCATTGGCCTCGAACTCATAGCTGATGCCCAGAGAATGGACACCCACAAGAAAGTCCACAGTACTGCGATTGTCCCTGAACAGGTTATAGCCGTAGTTCAGGTTTAGAAACTTAGCCTTGGCACCCAAGCGGAGAACTGCCCGGAGAATGATCAGGTCTCTCCCAGGTTGGTATTACCCCAAATACTCTTGGACAATGTCGTGATTTATATTGTATGGTAAGAAAACAGGTCCATAAAATCGGCAGAATATCATCAGGTATAATTAGCCGTAACCAGTTTCCGGGTTGGCTAATTGCGGCAGGCTATCGCTGAATGAGCGCACAATGTTAATTCTCTACTTATCACGACTCACGGCTCTAAATCGGTGAGGTTTGGCATTGCATTCTTTATAGCGTTGGCTGGCGCAGTCATTGGCTGGTTTGGGCATGCTTATCTGAGCGCGCCATCGGAAAATGTGATTTCATCAGCCGGGCTGAGTTTACCGGCGCCAGTCGATTTGAGGGAGTATCACACCAATGGACCTTCAACCGGTGCTGATCCGGTAAGGTCCGATAGTGATCAAATGCGAATATATTTGCGGACAAAAAATTACAGTGGTGCAATAGCCTACCATAATCAGTTGCTTGGTAGCGCGTCCAAGCAGGTGTCTGCCAACCTGCGCCTGACCATCCTTGAGTACGCGAACAGTCTTTATCGGCAACAGTCTTATTATGATGCTTTGAATCTACTGAACCTGTATCTGGAGTCTAATTTTAGAGATGTAGATGCCTTGAGGTTAAAAGCGAGCATCCTGGCGGGCAAGAGAGATTACAAGCAACAAATAGAAGTGCTGTACAAAGCCATAGCCTATGCATATCGAGAGCGGGAGATCGCGGAACTCTCCCATGCCATTCGAGCCAGTGTGGCTAAATATAAGCAGGTATTGCTGGACCAACAAAACCAAGTTGAGTTGCTCAGTTTTTTTCAAGAGCTGGTTTATCTTGAGCCGGACTATTCACCATACTTTATTGAACTGGCGAAAGCTCAACTAAACAATAGTCTTGAGCATGATGCCCTTCAGTCGCTGGGGC
>JABDQW010000021.1 GCA_013042055.1 Gammaproteobacteria bacterium
CCCGGGGTTTGGCGAGTGAACTGCAATGGCAGGCACGAAAAGCGATAAATACTCTGGAGAGATGACATTACACAGACGGATCAGGTGACGAACCACTTCGGGTCGTGCACTGTTAATAATTTACGCGGTCGTTTGCATAAGATACTCTGATCGTGTACTCATGAAACGAAAAAAGGGCCGGCAGAATGCCAGCCCTTTCTTAATTGGTGGGTCATCAGGGACTACTCGTCTCATCCCTGAGACTCGCCTCAAGGGCTCGCTACGCTCATGCAAAATCGCTCCAGGCGATTTTGTCGAACCCAACCGGTCTTCTCGCCCTGGAAAACACACAAATAAAAAAAGCCCCTGAAAAGGGGCTTTGTTTATTTGGTGGGTCATCAGGGACTCGAACCCCGGACCAAGAGATTAAGAGTCTCCTGCTCTACCAACTGAGCTAATGACCCATGTTGCGTGCATTTTCGCGCACGTGAATAGATCGTCCCGAAGGGACACCTTGATCGACCCCTTTCGGCGTTATCTATCTGCAAGCCTACAAATGCCCGCTAGTTTGGGGTGAGTGATGGGATTTGAACCCACGACGACTGGAATCACAATCCAGGGCTCTACCAACTGAGCTACACCCACCATCGTTCTTTTTTCATCCAAATTGTATGGCGCGCCCGGCAGGAGTCGAGCCTGCGACCCTCGGCTTAGCTTACCATCTACGCCTTTCGACGCCCCATTTAGCTACGGGTTTGTGGTCTGGACTATCTCTTCACCATCGCAGGTGTCGCACGTATAGTCTCTACGGAACCCGTCGAAAATCAATCGCCAGCTTTACATGCTTTAACTGATTATTTCGCGGCGCTTCTACCCTCAATGTAACTGAACGCTTATAGCTCTTCGGATCCAGGTAGTAGCATTCATCCGTATCGGGGCAATACACACAATATAGGTCGATTTCGTATTTATCGACCTGTTGCATGTGAGTACCATTTCTATCAGCCCAGCATGAGCGAAAGTGTACTGTTATGCTGCCAAACTTATCAACAGATTTATACTTAACCTGTACCCGCTTGAACTCCCTATCCTTGTATATAACAAGGTCAAATGGCGCGTGCTCAGTCACGGGATTCAGAATTGTAAATCCCTGCTCGTACATATCGAGCTGAGCCTTCAAAACACCCAGGTCGCCCTTTTCTTTGGTGTGATGCTTACGTCATAGTATCCAACAACCAATGGATGGGTCAACCAACGGTTTCCTCGGGATTGCCATCAGCCTGGATGATGTCCAGCTGTTAAGGTTTCCCCGATAGAGTGCGATCCACTTTACAGGTTCCGTTTCCCCGTAAAGGCTCCTATTTGCACACAAATTCGTGCGCTTAAAGGCCGATGCTCTATCCAGCTGAGCTACGGGCGCTTATTTCAGGTCGTCGTCAATCAGCTCTGGACGCTCGACTCTGTATTTGGTCGGGGTAGAGAGATTCGAACTCCCGACATCCTGCTCCCAAAGCAGGCGCGCTACCAGACTGCGCTATACCCCGAATTCTTTCGTTTCTTGATACAGCTTTCGACTGTACCTCGCGATACTGCAACTCCATCCTGTGACTAGCCAATGTTTCACATTGGCAGGGTAGAGAGATTACTCCGGGCTTCCTGCCCTCCGCCCTGCGGGCCGCACTTCGTGCGTTCAAAATCGCTCCCGGCGATTTTGTCAAACTCCCGACATCCTGCTCCCAAAGCAGGCGCGCTACCAGACTGCGCTATACCCCGATGTCTATTTGCTAATACGCAAGAGGCGCGATGATACGCGCTGTGTTGCCACCGGTCAAGATTCGGCGGTAAAACGCCGGCTAACCCGCATCGTTATGCCAATTAAACCATGATGGTAGGGTGCGCCGTGCGCACAGGAACAGTCCAGTAAGAAGAAAATCCGCGGTGCGCATGGCGCACTCTTCGCGCCTCTAGCGGCTAAATAATAGCAAGGATCTTGTGGCAATAGCAGTGGGCATGAGAGAATCTGTCCCGCCAACAATACTGACTGAGATCGTATGCCCGCCCAAATTATAGACGGCAAACAAATCGCTGCAGAAATCCACGAATTGGTTCGTCAGAGCATCGCTGAACGAATTGACAACGGTCATCGCGCTCCTGGGCTGGCGGTCGTATTGGTTGGCGAAGACCACGCCTCCCAGGTCTATGTTCGTAAGAAACGCGAGGCCTGCAAGCACGTCGGTATCGTCTCCCGCGCTTATGATCTAGCGGCTGACACCAGCCAGCAGCAGCTGCTCGAGCTGATCGACGAACTGAATGATAATGATGCGATCGACGGTATTCTGGTGCAGCTGCCGTTGCCGCCACAGATCAACGAGGCCACGATTATCGACGCCATTCACCCGGACAAGGATGTCGACGGTTTTCACCCTTATAACATCGGTCGTCTGACCCAGCGTAATCCGCTGCTGCGCCCGTGCACGCCCTGGGGCATTATCATGCTATTGGATGATATCGGCGAAACCTATAAGGGGCGCCACGCCGTGGTTGTCGGTGCCTCGAATATTGTGGGTCGGCCGATGTGTCTGGAGCTGTTATTGGCTGGCGCCACAACGACGGTTTGCCATCGCTTCACCAACGATCTGGAAGTGCACGTCAGACGAGCAGATATTGTGGTTGTCGCCGTCGGCAAACCCGGTATCGTCAGAGGCGAATGGATAAAACCTGGCGCAACGGTTATCGATGTCGGAATCAACCGGCAACAAAATGGCTCATTGACCGGCGATGTGGATTTTGTCAGCGCATCGGAACGCGCAGCCTGGATTACACCGGTACCCGGTGGCGTGGGCCCGATGACGGTCGCGGTTTTGCTGCGCAACACCTTGGAAGCAGCTAGCAGGCATGACTCAGTCGTTTGATTGATCGAATTTGACCAAACCCTTCATCACCAGATCGGTATAGCTAACAATCCCGACTACTCTGCCGTGATCGACCACGGGTGCACGCGTCAGACCAAAGCGGTCAAAATAACGCGCGCAATAACGGATATCCATGCCCGGATCGACGGACAAAACCGGCTTGGACATAATTTCGTAGACGTTGATACGTTTCGGAGAGCGGTCCATTCCCAGTACCTCCTTGGCGACATCGGATATCAGCAGCATGCCGTACTCATCATCGTCATGACGTTTGTCGACAATCAATAATTTTGTGTCGATATGTATCATTCTTTTCAACGCTTCCATAACGGTGATGCGGCCGTCGACCAGGTCAAAGTTCGTCTTCATGACGTCGCGAACGCGCGTTATTGGTTTTTCACTCATAATTCGGTCTCCACTAACGCCTCCAGTTTTTCGATCTGATGAGATACACCCACAGCATCCTCGACATCGATCTGGATCGCAATACCACTGCCGGGTGAGGACTCGAATTCACCGACTTCGCAGATTTTCTCTAGTATGGTTCTGCTCAGATGCCTTTCAACCAGAAACAGCACGACATCACGCTGTGTTTCCAGCGATAGTCCGAAGAACGTTTTGCTTTGTAGCAGGCCTTCGCCCCGTGCATTATTGATGACAGTCGCACCGGTAGCGCCCGCCTCTCTTGCGGCGTCCATCACCTTGTCCGATTTTGTGTCCTCGACAAATGCAATCAATAACTTGAAATGCATAAGAAACCCCTCTTTTTGTTGCCACCTCTCGGGTGAATTGAACCAAAATACATATACTTCATATCGTTATTCGGTTAGACAAGTGTTCGATCGATCAATCCCGCTGCTGTCTTTTCTTGGCACGATTCGCCTTGTATTCAGACAGTTGCGCGTAAGCCATGACCGAAATTATCGGAAACAGACTGGCAAAAGCAATCAGTCCGAAACCGTCGATCAGCGGACTGCGTCCCGGTACGGTTTCCGCCAAACCCAGACCAAGCGCGGCGACCAGCGGCACCGTGACGGTCGATGTGGTCACGCCGCCGGAATCATAGGCCAGCGGCACAATGATTTTCGGCGCAAAAAATGTCTGGACGATAACGATGACATAACCCACGATAATGTAATAGTGCAGCGGTGTACCCGTCACAATGCGATAGCTGCCCAATGCAATACCTATGGCCACACCCATTGCGACGGCGATTCGCAGACCCCAGATTCCGATCGCACCCGCCGAGACTTCATGTGCCTTGATGGCCACCGCGATCAAAGACGGCTCGGCCAGGGTTGTACTCAGACCGATCGCGAAAGCAAACAGATAGACCCAGACATAATCATGCCACTGTAATTGAAAATGGCCTTTTGTGGCTTGGAATCCGTGGATGAAAGCCGGATCCGTTAGTTGCTCCGCCATCTGCCGCCCCAACGGGAACAAGGCCTGCTCCAGTCCAACCAAAAACAGGGTGATACCAATCAACACATAGAACAGCCCGATCAGTACTTTCTTCAAATTCGGCATCGGCTGTTTCAGGACGAAAAACTGGAAGCCAAATATGATGGCCGCAATCGGCCACACATCTAAAAGGGTCTCCAAGAATAATTCGAACAGTTGGCCAAGCAAACCCATTAAATCAATATCCCGTATATCAGCACGAAAATGATCGGCAGCAACGAAGCAAAGGCGATCAGCCCAAAACCATCGATCATCGGACTGCGACCACTGATCGATGATGCGAGACCGATGCCAAGCGCCGTCACCAGTGGCACGGTGATCGTCGACGTCGTCACACCGCCGGAATCGTAGGCGATACCAATGATTTCGTCAGGTGCGAAGCCGGTGACGATGACCACGATGATGTAGCCGATCATGATCATGTAATGAATCGACCAGTTCATCACAATCCGGAGTACACCAATGACTATAGCGACGCCAACCGACAAGGCCACCGTATAGCGCAAACCGGTGGCATAGCTTTCCATGGCCTCGTCAGTGAGTGCGATCAGTTCCGCACCCGCTGCGACTTCGGATGCTTCTTCCGATATCGCGATCAAAGCGGGCTCGGCCACTGTTGTGCCAAATCCCAACGCAAACGCAAATATCAACAACCAAACGATACTACCCTTACGCGCGAAGGCATGCGCCATGGATTCGCCTATCGGGAACAAGCCCATTTCAAGCCCGAAGACAAAAAACGTCAGCCCGATGATGACGAAAATAATGCCGACCAGCAGGTCGACGACATTATCCGGCGGCTGTTGCAACACAAAGATCTGAAAAAACGCGATGACCAGAATTATCGGAGCAAGATCACGCAAGCTTTCCGTCATGGCGCGAAGAAACCTGAGGAAATCCGATTTCAATATGGTCAGCTGGTGCAGTTGGACATGCGCGAAGATTAACGGCTCTTGAGTCTAAGTGCAATTTGAAAATCGATCATGATATAACAAAAATGTAACAATATATAAGAGGACACAGGCCCCGATGCTGCTTGCTCAAGTATGAGAGCGTTTCAGCAGCCATTGCGAGGGCCGAAGCATGAATTTTTCCCGGAGAGAAATTTACGCATAAAGTGCGGCCCCAAAGCTGCAAATTACACGGACGTGATTTGTAATCTTTGATACGTCGACGCAAAGGCGTAAAAGATCGCCGCGCTACCGGTCGCGATGGCGCGGTTTTGCTCCTTTTGGCGGTTAAGTACGCGCCGGCCGATTCAGAGCCCGCTCACGTGAATCGACAAAAATGACATATACTCTAAATAATCTGGTCTTATGCTCATAACTTGGACAATAATCCGCACAACACACTGATCACCGTTAACAGCGCCGACGCAATGACCTACACACTCGAGGTCGCCGGTGTCGGTGCAAGATCTTATGCATTTGTGCTCGACTGGCATATCCGCCTGCTGGCTGCGCTGCTGTGGATATACCTTGCCGCCTTTTTGTTTTATGACCTGTCGGTGTTCTCTACCCTGTTCGAAGAAGACCGCCAGAACACGACAGCCGCCTGGATCATTTTTATGCCGGCAGCGATCGTCTACTTTTTATATCATCCGATTCTGGAAACTGCCATGCACGGCAGCACACCAGGTAAACGTATGGCCGGTGTACGCCTGATCACGCTCGAAGGCCACACACCGGGTATCGGTAGTATCTTGATCCGAAACATCTTCCGCTTGATCGATAGCCTGCCGGGCGTCTACACCGTCGGTCTGCTCGTGGTGATCTTTACACGAAATCAGGTGCGGATCGGCGATATCTCGGCCGGAACGGTATTAATCTATGAGAAAAAAGGCGGTAGGCAATCGCTGTCCGATGTCGCGCGACAGTCCCTGGACTCGCGTTTATCAACAGAAAACTACGATCTTTTGCTCGAACTGCTCGACCGCTGGGCGCAACTCGAAAAACACCAACGCATCCACCTGGCCCAGCAATTCCTGAACAAAATCGGTGATGAGCTACACAGCGATGACCCGAACGCGCTCAAAACCCGTCTACAAGAACTCGTGGATAACTGATTTTGCCTGTCGCTGATGACAACAAGGAGCAACGCGCACTGGCCAACTGGTTGCAACAGCGCATTCCGCAATGGCAAGCCATGGAGATGCTGCTGAAGTCGCGCGATAGAAAATCGTATGATATCGAAGCAGTCCGCCATATCGTCAGTGGATTTCGTATGCTCGGCAGCGATTTGTCACTGGCCCGCAACGCCTTACCTGGCAGTCGGATTCACACCTGGCTGGAGAGTCTATTCCTTCGTGGCCACCAACTCATCTATCGCACACCCGGCAATACCCTGCTCCGCTGGCGGGATGTCTACGCTTTTGAATCGCCCGCACTCATCCGCCAGATGGCGCCTATCCTGCTTGCGACGATCGCGCTATTTGTTGGCACCATTGTCTGCGGCTGGTTGCTGATCAGCACCTTCCCCGATCTGACACCCCTGTTTGCCTCTACAGAGATGATCAATCGTGTGCAAGCCGGTGAATTGTGGACCGATGATTTATTGAACATCATGCCATCATCACTGCTGTCGTTGAGTTTGATGACGAACAACATTACGGTATCGATTTTCGCCTTTTCACTCGGTGTTTTCTACGGCCTGGGCACACTGTATATCATCAGCCTGAACGGCCTCATGCTCGGTGGCGTGTTCGCTTTTACCGGACACTATGGACTCGATGATGAATTGTTCGAATTCGTCATCGCCCACGGCGTGGTCGAACTCAGCGTGATCTGCATCGCCGGCGCCATGGGGCTCAAACTGGGTGAAGCCCTGCTACGACCAGGCTCGATGACGCGCCAGCAGGCATTTCGCAAGGCCACAGCCGACGCAGGCAAGGTGTTGCTCGTCGCCTTGCCGTTTCTCGTGCTGGCGGGATTGATTGAAGGCTATATATCGCCTGACCCGGAATTCAGCCTGTCATTTCGTCTTGCAGTTGGCGCTATGACTGGCACAGTGTTCTGGTTGCTGCTGGTTTTCGGTCTGCCTTGGTTGAGACACTGATGTGTTATATTGGATTGACTCTAGGTTAAAGCCAGATCAGCGGTTGAGTTGCGTATAACCAAACAGGAAACAATGATGGAAGAGAAAACCGAAAAACTCCAGGTACTGGGCAGCACCCTGGTCGATGTATTCCATAATATCGCTTTATTCGTCATCGGCGCGACCGTTGTCTGGTCAGCAGCGTACGAATATCTCCACATCATGGAGAAGGGTTATGCCGATTTGAAGGACATTCTGCTGCTGTTCATCTATCTGGAACTGGGTGCGATGATCGGTATTTATTTCAAAACGCACCGTTTGCCGGTACAGTTTCTCGTGTTCATTGCGATCACCGCGCTATCGCGGCACCTGGTCATCGATGTGCAGAAAGTATCTGAAGACTTCCATCTATATTTGCTGTTGGCGATATCCGGTGCGGTAGTTTTACTCAGTATCGCACTATTGCTTTTGACTTTTACAGAGAGGCAGTATGGCCGGCCTGAAGATGACATCCACAAAGAACCACAGAAAAAGGATTGACCCGGCTATTGCACCAACGTGAACAAGCCCGACACATCAAACCGCAATCCGCTGGCGCAGCTCGGTGTAATACTCCATCACTTTAGCATCCAACTGATCCGCGGCGGCAGTGATGACCAACGCACCATGCTGTTTCAGTTTCAACTTCGCCAGCTTGCGTTGACGGCAGTGTTCCGCCGCGGCAAAATTGCGATAGGGATCCAGCCAGTGTGACGCAGGCTTCCAGCTCATGGCTTCGATTGTCTTATCATCGATATTCGCGATCACCACCAGGTGTTTACCACTCAATAAACGCACAGCCTGACTGAATTGAGAAGCGTCATCACCCGTCGACAGGTCTGTCAAAACGACCACCAACGCACGATGCCCCAACAATCTTCTGGCCTGCAAAGCTGCCGCCAGCAAGTTGGATTCATTGCTGACGGACCGTGCATTTTTTAGAATTGCCCGTGAATGTCGCAGGCCGCGTATACCACTGGTCAGCGGCATCATCGCGAGCGGCTTGTCAGCGTAGGTCATGCAGGCGATGTGGTCACCCTGATTGACGGCGAGCTCGACCAAGCGTGCGACGACATTGATATTGTGATGGAGCTGGCTCAAAACGCCGAGTCGAAGCTGGCTGGTCCGGCCGCAATCGAGCAGTACCATCAATTCCATGCGCTGTTCACGCGTCATCACACGCACCATGACATCGTCGCTGCGCGCTGTCGCCTTCCAATCAACAATCTGCAGCGGATCGCCCTGTTGATACGCTCGATGCAATAAAAACTCCATCCCACCCTGGACCGGCCGTCTTGAATAACGTGCGCCAAGCAGGCGATCACCCCGACCCGTTGAAATATGGGTCATGGTTCGCGGCACGACCTCGACGACCGCGTCATCGCTAATGCGGCGGTACCACCAAACCAGACCCAGAAAACCCCGCACTCGGACGTGAATATCACCCAAAGCAGTTGACCCCAGCTCAACAGGCAACAGTTCGAGTCGATCGAGAACCGACTCCGCCGGCGGTACAACATAGTGTCGTGTTGCACTGTCAGCCGCGAGTGACCGGGGGTAAGACGGCTGACATTCGATATGGGTTGCGTTTGCGGCATGATTTGTCAGGACCAATTCAGCGGAAAACCCCTCTCCCAGATAAACCTCGGATGGCGCTTGCCGGTGTATATCCCATTGCATGCTGGCTAATAATGCCCGCTCCGCCCATACCGCCGCGATCAACAGCACGGCCGGTAGTGTCCAGAGTCGCGCGCTCAGTGCCGGCAACGGCCCCTCAAACCACTGCCCCAGGATACCGATGGCGATGGTAAAGCCGACGATCCCGTACGTCCGATTCGAGAGTGTGATCATGCCTTATCGGACTCTGACGCCGCTTTCGTGCAACATCCAGGTTAGTCCCTGGGCGTTGGAACCGTGGCGGCGATATCGTTGTAGATCTGCACACAATCGATGCCCTCCAGCGACGCCTCTGGGGTCAGCACCAAGCGGTGTGCAGTAATGGTCGGCGCGATGTCTTTGACATCGTCGGGAACCACATAGTCCCGTCCGTGGCAGGCCGCTTCGACGCGCGCGCATCGCATCAATGCCAGTGCGCCACGTGTCGACAGGCCCAGACTTAATCGTGGCTCACTCCTGCTTGCTTTTGCGATCTCAGCGACGTAACGGTACAAGCCCGCGGATACATGCACAGCAGAAACCTGTTGACGCGCACTGGCCAGCAGGTTTTCGGGCAAGGCCGTTACCTTGGCATGATGATCGAGGTGACCACCACCCGGCATATCGTAGTGACATAACACTTTCATTTCGGTATCGATATCGGGGTAGCCGATCTGCAATCGCAGCAGAAAACGATCGAGCTGTGACTCCGGCAGTGGATAAACGCCTTCAAAATCAAATGGGTTTTGTGAAGCCAGCAGCAGAAAATCTGTCGGCAACTCGTACGTCTTTCTATCCAGGGTAATACTGCCCTCCTCCATCGCCTGCAATAACGATGACTGGGTTTTGGGCCCGGTACGATTAATTTCATCAACCAGAACGACATCGGCGAACAACGGCCCGGGCAATAGCCTGAAGCCGTTGCTCTGTTTGTCAAAGACATGGATGCCAGTCAAATCAGACGGCATCATGTCCGCAGTGCACTGAATGCGCTTGAATTCTCCCTCGAGCATCTCTGCCAGAGATTTTGCCAGCAGCGTCTTTCCCAGCCCGGGCGGCCCTTCCAGCAGCACGTGTCCCTGGGCCACCAACGCCACGCACAGGCCGTGAATGGCTTGTTCCAAACCGAATAGCACACGACCCAGTTGTTGTTGTAGTTCTAGTTCGAGTTGTTCGACGGCTGTTGTCATACGATAACCTTATGAATGCGATCAATTGATCGCGTCAATTGGATTAATTTGGTCGATCCACCGACATAGCCAGTGGCACGTTGCAGTCGGCTTATATCATGCGCCGAGACAGCGGGATGGTCGTGTAACCAATGCCAGAGCGCATCACCTTCTAGCTGGGTTCGTTGACTGAGCTCTTCCAGGAGTCGAGCAGCGAGATAATGCGCTAGTGCGCGAGCTTTGACCCGCCGGCTTACAAAACCAGCCGTCGCCTCGATGAAGTCAGTGGCCACCAGATTCCGCTTGTGCTGCTGCAGCGGCGCCAGCCTTGGACTGCGCCCCAGCGCATAGATCAGCCAGAACGCACCAACAAACCACAAGGTATTGTGCAAGCGCTTGTCGCTAAAGAAGGCCTCGGGATCGTATAGATCAGACAAGCCAAAATGATAGTCATCAAAAATTACATAGCCCTCATCAGCAACTGTCAGTGCTAATAGATTTGCCAACCAGCGGGCATTGTCAATGTTGTCGAGAACGCTGTTACTGACCAGGTCAGGAAAAGCACTGAGATAAACCCAACCTTGGCCGACGGGTAATAGCCACATCGCCGTCTGCTTCTGCGTTTTGGCAAACAGCAAGCGCAGTGCGAGACGCGATGATTCGCTGTCTATCGACCAGTACGCGCTCGCCACGGCACCGGTCTGATCTTCATCCTGGTAGAGACCGGGTGTATGCCAGCTGTGCAATTCAGTAATTTCACTGAACAACGCATGTTCGGCTGCGGGACTCAGCGACACCGTTGAAGGTTTGAACGCCTGGATCGATTTCTGTAGATCAATCAGATCAAATTCCGTGTCGCTTTTTTCGATTTGATGGTGGCGCAGGGTGTATTGCTCAGCAGTAATGGCTTCAATGGCAGTGATTATTTCAGATTCTCTAAACCATTCATTGGCTTCGCGCCACTGTGGTAGATGGTATATGCCTGCCAGCACCAGCACGCTATTGCCCCTGCTGATCCATTCATTCAGCGCCTGCCACTCGGAATCCAATGCTTCTCTGACTAGCGGCAAACTGAGGACCATCAGATTGCCACTGACCGGCAGGTTCTCCTGATCGATGCGGCTAAAAGGTTTACGCATACTGAAGACATTGACATTATTCTCAGCAAGCCAACGATAAGCCGCCTTGAGGCCGTGTTTGCCGTCATCCTCCGTGGTTGGCCGCGAAAACTGACGTTGCACTGATCCCGGTGATAACAGACTGACAAGCAAGAACAAGGAGAGTAAAGCACCTGCCAGCGTAATCAGGCTGTCACGCATCACTTATCCTTCGCGCTATTGCGCGGCAGCGAACAAGTAGTTGTTCCGAGACGGGCACATCACCGTAAACACTCGGTTCGGTCTGCTCGATTTGTTCGCGCAACAAAGACGCCGTGCGATCGTCTGATTTTTCCAGATAGGAAACCAACTCGTGATTGGTCAGACTGCGCGATGAGGGTACCAGGTTCTTGGTAACCAATCGCTCGATACTGAATTGCAACAGGGCACCGATCTGTCGACGCAACGGCAAGCCCGTTATCGCTTCCCACGACAATACCGCCCTATTCTCCTGCGCCTGTTTATCCTTTTGCGTTTGCCGTCGATACGGTAGTTTCAGCAGTCCAGTACGATAGAGCTCGTACACTACCAGCAGAACCACAGCGAGTAGGATCACCCAAATGACAAGCGTGAAAAAAAGCCGGACGCTGTCCTCGGCAGGCAGGTATTCATTGATAAAGTTATTGAACGATTCCGCATGGCGCTCAAATCCGAGTTCCCGCATCCAGGACAGGATCGCATCGATCAGTAGAAAAGGCGCCTCTTCGTTCACCGGCTGCCAGGTGTCATCGACGATGGCAGCAAGGCCTGAATAATCCAGTGAATGGTAGCGGTATCGGCGCTGCTCAAAAAAGAATTGACCTAACTGTTCGCAATCTTCGACACTGCTAAAATCGTTATCGGTAACGACAAGTAGCTGCTCAAATTGATCGATGGCATATGATGAAACAAGCCCCGGGCAGGGGCTTGTTGATAACCGTTGTTCGCTCCCATTGCTGACACCTGCGAATAACAGCAGCAGAAACAGCATCGATTTATGCATCAGCCACTCATGCGTTGTTCAAGATCACTGCCTGACTTGCGCAATTTCAAATCATTGACGTGCACGACAAAAACCGAATCCAGAAACGGTACCGCCAGAACCGATACAACTGCCATGACGATGTCGAACGCGCCAAAGCTCATCTGCATCTGATCATCGACCATTTGCGGCTCACTCATGGCACCGAAAAATCCGGCTGCAATTGCGACTACCATGATCAGCGCATAGACAATGAACACCGGTATCAAGATCACCGCTGTCGTGCGCCAGTAATTACCCCATACGAGATTATGGCTGTGTTTCAGTGAAGCAATGATACCTTCATCATCAACGACGATCAGCACCTGAAAAAACAGCAGCGTAATCATGATGATCAGCCCCGGTATGACGAGTAGCACAAAGCCGATGGAGACAGCCAGTGAATACAGAATCGCCGCGAAGAATACCGGAAACAGTTTCTTGATTCCGATAATCAGCGCATCGTATAACTCGCCATCGCCACCAGCGGCCACATCACCGACACGCGACAATATCGCATTATAGAGAATAATACTGACGATCCACATGATCAAGGTGATACCCAGAACCTGTGGCAAGGACGCCATCATGTGTTGAGACATCTGCTCTTGCGCGTATAGCTGTTGTTCTTGCGTGTATAGCTGTTGTTCTGGTGTCACGTACTCCTGATTTTCCGGCGTCATAAACTGCTGTTGTTCCAGCATGGGCCATTGCTGTGGCGGCACCATTGCCTGAAATATCGCGTACTGCATAATGACACTGATGATCGCGGTGACAACAACCAGCAAAAATACCGATTTGAGACTGGCGACAAACAGTTTAAAACCGCTATCAAGAACGCGGCCAATACTCTCTGGTTGGCTTAGAGCTTGAAAAGACACGTTCCCCTCCTGGTTCGTTTTTCTTGTTCTTACAGGCACTCAGCTTCACTATAGCAGTTACAGTGTAGATATCTGGTTATATTTTGAAAAATCTTCGGCTATTTTGCAGTGCTGACTGAGCCAGCTGTCGACAGTCGATGCCCATATGTCGCGCGGTTACCTTGCAGATATGCGGCAGGTGACAGGGTTCATTGCGGCGTTTCTGTACCGGCGGCTGTTGCAAATCACGCGGCAACAGGTAGGGTGCATCCGTTTCCAGCATGATACGGTCGAGTGGAATCTGTTTGACCGCCCGCTGCAATTCCACACCACGGCGTTCATCGCAGATCCAGCCAGTGATACCGATATGCAAATCCATTGCGATATAGGCTTGCGCTTGATCGATTGGGCCAGTAAAACAATGTGCCACAGCACCGTTAAGATCATCACGATATTCAGCCAGCATACTGACGAAATCTGCATGCGCATCGCGCTGATGAAGAAATACCGGCAACGCCAGTTCGCTGGCCAACCGAAGTTGCGCCTCGAATGCGCGGCGTTGATCGGCAGGTTTGGAATAATTCCGGTTATAATCGAGACCGCACTCACCCACTGCCACTACAGCCGCCGCGCTGCATAGATCACGTAATCGTGGAATCGTTTCACCATCAAACTCACTGGCGTGATGCGGGTGTAGCCCAGCGGTCGACATCAACGCATCTGGATATCGTCGGCTCAGCTGCAATGCCAACTCACTGTGCGCGATATCGGTGCCCGTGACGATCATCTGCACCACACCGACCTGCCTGGCGCGTTTCACCACGTCATCGAGATCCTGTTTAAAAGAACTGCCTGTCAGGTTGACGCCAATATCTATGTACTCGATCATGTACGCAATCATATCAGCAGATGACCGCTTCCACATTGCTCTCACCAGGCCCACGTCATGAAATCATCATCAGTTTGCATCGTTTGTTCGGATCAGGCACGAACACAGCAAGCCCACGAGCTGGCCAGATGGACCGGTTTACCGGTGCTGGACAAAAAAAGCGCTGATTTTGCCCTGCAACTGTGTTTCGAAACTGATCGGGTAATGCTATACGACACCATGCTGAACACGTCGATCCATGTTGACTTTGTTTCAGGCGCACTGGCCCACCGCCGGCAGTTCGGTGGTGGCCGTGATCAGGCAATTGCCAAAGCGGTCGGCCTGAAACATGGCAGACGCCCGAACGTGCTAGACATCACCGCCGGTCTGTGTCGTGATGCTTACGTACTGGCCAGCCTGGGATGCAAACTTTTCCTGGTTGAACAATCACCCGTGGTTTACACGCTGATCGAGGATGGCATACGACGCGGCCAGAGCGATACCGCTTGCGCCGAGATCCTGAAAAATTTCATCAGCTGGATCAACGCCGATGCCATCGAGTACATGCGTAGTATCAACAGCAACAGCAGGCCGGATGTGATTTATATCGATCCAATGTACCCGGACCGAAAGAAATCGGCCCTGGTGAAAAAAGATATGCAGATACTACAACGGCTATTACCTAAAGATCAGTATGACGATGAATTACTAACGACCGCGCTTGATTGCGCTGCTGAACGTGTCGTTGTGAAACGGCCGCTGCATGCACCCGCACTCGGTGATGTCCAAGCCGATACCAGCATCTCGAGTAAGAAGACGCGGTTTGATGTGTATTTGGTAAAGAACAACCAGTAAATCACCAATGCCCTGATTTTTTAATTGTCCGCATCAGATACGATGATGTTCGAATGCTTTTTCACCGCAGAGACGCGGAGGCGCAGAGAAACCCTGTAAGTTTTTTGGTAGGAGCGATTTGAACTGCCTCAGGCAGGTCCGAGGGGCGAAGGGCAGGAAGCCCGAAGTAAATCTACCTCTATTCAGGAGATCTCTCCCTTAGGTCGAGACGACAATTTGTATTTAAAGGTTAGCAACTAAAGCCTCTTACTGCTGGTGAATCACGATGCTATTGATCAAAGGAATGCCAATAATTGACTCTGCGCCTCCGCGTCTCTGCGGTTAATCAAGCTTTTTAGCTTGGACTACCTTTGCGCCCATCGCGCTTGTGCGAGAGTGAATTTGCTAGCTATCGAACACATTAATCATGTTCGATCAGACACTCAATCCCTGAAATTCGTGAACTGCAATGGCAAGTCGATATCCGCCGATTTCAACAACTCGATGACAGACTGCAAATCATCGCGTTTCTTGCCAGTCACACGTACCTGTTCGCCCTGTATTGCAGCCTGTACTTTCATTTTGGTTTCCTTGATCAGCTTGACGATTTTTCTGGCCAGTTCCTTGTCGACACCTTCACGCACGGTCATCGTCTGGTAAGCACGCATACCGCGTTCTTCGATCTTGCCGTGCTCCAGACAGGCCGTATCGATTCCTCGTGCAGCCAGTTTCTTATAGATGATCTCGTGCATCTGCTTAATCTGGAACTCATTTTCGGCTTCGATATTCAACAGTTGCTGTTTTAATTCTACTTTGGCGCCACTGCCCTTGAAGTCATAACGATTGGAAATTTCGCGGCCCATCTGATCTACCGCATTAGTCAACTCATGATGATCGACTTCAGAAACCACATCAAAGGAAGGCATGAAAATTCTCCGTGTATCATTAGAATGTCGGTACACCTATCAGAAAACAACAGGAACATAATGTCAAACTTATTCATCGGGTTGGGCGCGCTGAGCGCTTTTGTCTCGGTAGCAGCCGGTGCATTCGGCGCCCATGCGTTGAAGCAGACGTTGGACGCAGATATGCTCGCCGTTTACCACACGGCTGTTGACTACCAGTTTTTTCATTCCCTTGGCTTAATCGTGATTGGAACATTACAACGGATTTCTCCACGCCGCTGTCATCGTATCGCGGCCTGGATCATGCTGGCAGGCATTATTATCTTCTCAGGCAGTTTGTATTTGCTGAGTCTGAGCGGTACTCGCTGGCTGGGTATGGTCACGCCGATCGGCGGTGTCGGTTTTCTGCTAGCCTGGCTGATTTTGGCGAGCTGTTATCTGATGAACGCTTATCAACGAGACAACTAAACATGGCAACGATCTACCATCAAGTCGGCATCCAAGCGCCTTTAAAAACCGTCTATGACGCCATCGCGACAACAGAGGGTGTTACCCAGTGGTGGACTCAAACCAGCGGTGATACAGCTCAAGGCGGTGAACTCCAATTCGCTTTCGATGATCACATCGTCAGGGCTACCGTCAGTAAAAATACACCGCAACATTACGTCGAATGGACCGTTGCCGGGGATGCCGGTGAATGGCTGGACACGCGGATCTGCTTCGAACTGGACCAAAAAGAGGATCAGGTCATGGTCAACTTTCAGCACGCCGACTGGAAACAGGCAAGCCGGTTCATGGGCCACTGCAGCACCAAATGGGCGGTATTCCTGTTGAGTCTGAAGGACTACCTGGAAACCGGCAGTGGCCGACCCTTTCCGCACGACATCCATATCAATCACACGGATTTCAGCTAGCGAGTACCTGGCAGCGTTTGATCAGCAATACTGGTTTTTATTCTCGTAAAGCCCGCCAAGAGCGCAAAAATTGATCAATAAATGTGATACCCATTGCTGTCCAATTCGCCTTTCTTGGCGTTCTTGGCGCCTTTGCGAGAAAAATTGTCCGCTAATGTCAAGGATCATGATTGCTGTGAATGTCCCGACTTTTTGCCCTGCGCTGCCGAGAAGATACCGCGCAAAATCGCCACCTCGCGTCGTGTAGTTTGAGCGCGGTTAAACAGGCTTTTCAATCGCCGCATGATGACTTCCGGATTGGTTTTGCCAAAGAAGTGAATGTCCTCCATCGTCTGGTAGAGGTGTCGGTACATACCATCCAGCTGTTCAGTGGTCGCGGGTAGGTCCTCTCTCGGAATTTTGACCTTCGCACCGTCGACTTGCGTTCGCGAAAGCGCGGCCATGCGAATCTCATAGCACAACACCTGTACCGCGGCGGCAACATTGAGCGAGTTGTATTCTGGATTTGTCGGTATGTGGACCAGACCATTGCACGCCTCGAGCTCTTCATTCGTCAGGCCGGTACGTTCACGCCCGAATACGATTGCAACATCGCCAAGCCATGATTGCTCAAGACAGACTTTGGCACATTGCCGCGGCTGATAGATGGGCCATTGCACCGCGCGTTCTCTCGCGCTTGTCGCAGCGACCCAGACACAGCCTGTTAATGCATCCGTAAGCGAGTTGGTGACCACAGCATCGGCTAAAACATCATCCGCCCCTGCTGCTCGGCTGTAAGCTTCGTAGCTGGGGTGATCCTGCGGTTCAACCAGGTACAAGCGCGACAACCCCATATTCTTCATCGCACGTGCGGCGGCACCGATGTTACCGGGGTGGGACGTATTCACCAGTACGATTCGGGTATTATCAAGCATATTGAATCCTGTAAATCATTTGCATTGCTGCCCTGGTGAATTATACCCCTGGTCTCTCTTGGGTCCGACCGATGCCACCGGCTGAGGCCAGATCAGTCATCGAGCCTCGTGAAATGCGCAGGCCAATCTGCTAAGCTTCGCGCTCTTGTTTCACCGCTCTTTTTACAAATCATCATGCATCCTATGGTAAACATCGCTGTACGCGCTGCGCGTGCGGCTGGAAATATAATCGTGCGTAACATGGATCGGATCGACCGGATCAAAATCACCAGCAAACGCAGTAACGACTTCGTTAGTGAAGTCGATCAACAAGCTGAAGCCGCGATCATCGATGTGCTCAAGCATGCCTACCCGAATCATGGCTTTTTTGCCGAAGAGAGTGGTCGCCAAGATGAAGGCGCCGAATACCAGTGGATCATCGATCCGTTGGATGGCACCACCAACTATTTGCACGGATTTCCGCAGTTTTCCGTCTCGATTGGCTTGAAACACAAGTTACGCATGGAAGCAGCTGTTATCTACGATCCCTTGACGCAGGAACTGTTCACCGCCGCGCGCGGTGAAGGTGCGCGCATGAACGACAAGCGCATACGCGTGTCGGGGCATGTCGGGTTAAAAGCTGCGCTACTCAGTACCGGTTTTCCGTATACCGATCAAAGTTATCTCGGCACCTACCTCGAGACCATGAAAGCCTTGATGGCGCCGGCAGCAGGCATCCGCCGTCCGGGTTCGGCTGCACTCGATCTGGCCTGGCTCGCCGCTGGGCGAACCGATGGCTTTTGGGAGTTCAACCTGAATGCATGGGACATTGCTGCCGGCACACTTATCGTGCGCGAGGCCGGTGGTATCGTCAGTGATTTCTATGGTAACGACGGTTACCTGGACAACGGTGACATCATTGCTGCCAGCCCGAGGGTTTTTCCCGAAATGCTGAAAATCATCGAGCCTTGTGTACGCAACAGCGCTTATGCAAAACGCTATCAGACCTGAGCCGCTCTATCAGGCATTTTCCGCGGCCCACTCGTCAGGTGTGTACGCCTTGATTGTCAAGGCGTGTATGGCGCCACTTTGGATGTGTTCGTTGACCGTGGCGTAAACCATCTTCTGCTCGGCGATCATGGTCTTACCTTCGAATTCCGGCGACACCACGATGGCTGTGTATTTGGTACCATCGGCTGTCACCGAGGCCTCAGCCCCCGGTATGCCGGCTTCGATACACTTTTTGACTTCACTCGCTTCCATCTAATAACCTCATAGCATTCTGCGCGCATACTACCTCGATTGCGGGCGTTATTAAACACACCACTAACCCGGATGTTGCACGAAGGCGGCCGATGATCGTTGAAGATTTGCTAATATCTCTCTCTGCCGTGCGCAATTCAACAAACTAATTTGTGGTTGCGGTTTGTCCTATTTGGTTTTACGGGCAATACTTTGTCTGGAACGAAATATCGCGCCAGCCGCGCAGGGGTGAGTCTCATGGACGCGACGAGCAACCTGGCGCCAGCTTGCCCTTAAATTCCAGATCCTTCATGCAACATCCGGACTAATGGAACTTTTACACCAGGTCATGCTGCTGTGCCGCGCCGGCTTCGAGAGTGAATGCGCGGCTGAAATCATGCAACAGGTTTCCGCGCGGGGTTTTGCCGCCTATATCAAGACCAAAACCAACAGCGGCTACGTGCTAATGATAAGCGCGGACGGGCGTGACACCAGTGGCCTGCTCGCGCAGATTGATTTCAGGAGTTTGATTTTTGCCCGGCAGTGGTTCGCGTGTACCGCCCAGGTCATCGATTTACCCGAAAACCGGCGCACGATCCCGCTGGTCTCACTTGCTGAACAGATCAGTGCGGAATCGAACAGCCGATTCGCCGATCTGGAATTGTGTTATGCAGATACTAATGAAGGTCGAACACTCAACGGTTTCTGCAAAGTCTTCCGGCCGCATCTACTGAACGCACTGAAAAAGCAGGATTTGTTAAACGAGCAGTCGAAGCTGCGTTTGCATCTCTGCTTTAGTGACTCGTGCACGGCCTGGCTCGGAATCAGTCATTCCGGTAACCATGCGTTTGAGCCGATGGGCATACCGCGCCTGCGCATGCCCGCTACTGCACCCAGTCGATCGACACTCAAATTGGAAGAAGCGATCAACTGGTTCTTTAGCCGTACCGAACAGCAGCGCTGGTTTAAGCCGGGGATGCACGCCGTCGATCTCGGCGCAGCACCGGGAGGCTGGACCTGGCAGCTGGTCAGACGCGGCCTATTGGTCACGGCCGTGGACAACGGCCCGATGGACGCGACTTTGATGGCAACCGGTATGGTCACGCACCGTCGAACCGATGCATTCACTTATGTGCCGGGACAGCGCGTCGACTGGCTGGTGTGTGATATGGCGGAGCGTCCCTTGCACGTAAGTCGCCTGATCGCGCGCTGGTTTCTGCGCAGAAACACCAAAGCGGCGATCTTCAATCTCAAGTTGCCGATGAAGAAACGGTATCATATGGTGGTGGAGTGCAAGCAACTGATCGATACAACCCTCGCCACGGCAGGGATCGAGCACGAACTACGACTCAAGCACCTGTATCACGACCGCGAAGAAGTCACCGCTTGTCTGAGCGCTGATACGCGGTAAACAGCCATATCCGACTGTACCCGTCTTGAAAGCGACGGCTTACTCTCGCAAAGACGCTAAGTGCGCAAAGAAAAAATTTGAAAAAAGCAATTATGATTTCTTGGCGGTCTTTGCGTTTCTGCGAGAATTTCATAGTCTGTTTCAATCGACAACAGCGTTCGGTTTTGCTCAAATACGCTACCGGTGTCGTTTGACTAAATTATCATTATGAAATCTAAGGCTTTAAAACCAGAAGAACATTTTATAACCGAAGAACCTTATTATCAGCCGATTGGTGATGAAATCAGGGTGTTTGAATCGGCCTATAAACAGCAACTACCCGTGTTGCTCAAGGGCCCAACGGGTTGCGGCAAGACGCGTTTCATGGAGCATATGGCGTGGCGCTTGAAACGGCCGCTGATCACCGTTTCCTGTCACGATGATTTGACCGCTTCCGATCTTGTCGGCCGCTTCCTGATCACCAGCGGCGAAACGACCTGGATCGATGGGCCGCTGGCCAGCGCTGTCCGTCATGGTGCCATCTGCTATCTCGATGAGATCGTGGAAGCACGCAAAGACACCACCGTCGTTATTCACCCGCTGGCGGACGATCGCCGCATTCTACCGATGGAAAAAGTCGGCGAGCTGCTCGAAGCGACACCCGAATTCTGTCTCGCGATATCCTACAACCCGGGCTATCAGAGCGTGATGAAGGATCTGAAACAGAGTACACGCCAGCGTTTTGTGGCGCTTGAATTTGATTATCCTGGAGCCAACCTGGAAGCCGAGATCGTCATGAAAGAAGCGGCCATCGATGCCGCCACAGCGACTCAGCTGGTCAAGTTCGCCCATATGACGCGCGATCTCAAAGGTAGCGGTCTCGATGAAGGTGCATCGACGCGCTTATTGGTGCACGCCGCCAAACTGATGCACGACGATATCAGTCCCGTCGTTGCCTGCCAGACGGCAATCGCACAGGCGATCACCGACGATCATGATATGCTGGTGGCAATGAACGAGCTGTCATCCTCGTTATTCTGACATGACTCGACCGACGCTCGGCAAACAACAAATCATCGCCTTCATGGACGAATGCCTGGAAGTCGAGTTTTCATTCGTTAAAAATGAGATTCCCGCCGAGTCAGTCAGCTGTCTGCCCCGCCAGCAACAGGACTTCATCCTCAATTTGGTCAAACGCGTGGCCGACACCAATATCGAGCTTGCCTACCAATTTGCGTGTGGTGCAGTCTACGCCTTGGAGTCGATGGACCAGCGTATGGTCGAAGAATGGGCCATGACTGCAGCCGACTACTATGACCGCAAAGGCTTGTTCCCGGCGATGTCGGTGATACGCGACCTCGACAACTTCATCAACACGGCCCACGAGCGTGCGCACGGTTCAGTACTGGAGGATGAAATTGGTGTACTGCTGCCGTTCGTGCGTGGCTTGTCCGGTCGAAAACTCAAACTGGAAGCCGCTGAGGACATCTACACTGATACCGAAACCATATTCTTGCCGCCGGTGATGGCCCTGTTCTCGGATGAAAAACAGAATTTCTTACTGTACAAAGCGATGGTCGCGCACCATTGGGCGCAAATCCAGTTCGGTACGTTCAGAGCAAACTTGACGCAACTGGCCGAGGACCAGTTGGTGAAATTCTGCTCACTCGAAACCATCCGCCTGGATGCCTGCATTCAGCGCGATTTACCCGGCTTGCATCGACAGATGCGCTCACTGCAAAGTCACTTCGACGATCCACTGAACTCGGACCGTTACGAAGAACTCGCAGGCACGCTGTCAGCAACTGAAGCTACTGTACAGACGACGATCGATCTGCTCGATCGTGTCCCCTACGAACAGTGCCCGGGTACGTTTATCTACCAGGGCAGCATCAAGCCGCAGGCAGTCGCCGCGACCATGGCAAAACGTGTTTTCCGGGAAAAAGCCTTGTTCAGAGTGGCGCTCAGCGAAATGGGCGAAGAATTGACGGCAGCAAACGAAGACAGCGGTCATGTCGAGCGCAAACCGGCAAAATTCAAGATCCGTGACAGAACAGATCAAGACTCCATCGGCAATGCCACCATTCAGCTCGAATTTGAAGGCAGCCTGGTGGCACCGCCCCAGCATGTCAAAGAACTGATCAGTTCCATCATCGTCGATTTCGGTGACATCCCACCTGAATATTTGGTTGCCGCGGGCCCTGGTGAGTACGACATGACCGTGTCTGACCGGACCATGAGTCCGAACGATGTTTGGAAAGGGACTTACCACGAAGAAGGCGCCCAGCTCTACAACGAATGGAACTATAAACGTCAGCATTATCACAAAAATTGGTGCGTGCTAAGGGAGATGGAGGTCGAGCCAGTCTACGACAGCTTCGTTGACGACACCCTGGCGAAGTACAGCCGCCTGTTGAAGAGCCTGCGCAATACTTTTGAATACATGCGGGGCGAAGATAAACTGCTGAAAAAACAACCCCACGGCGATGATATCGATATCGATGCGCTGGTCGAGACCTATGCCGATGTAAAAAGCGGTATGGAAATGAGCAACCGCGTGTTCACAAAGATGCACAAGGAAGAGCGCAATGTCGCGGTCATCTTTATGGTGGATATGAGCGGCTCTACCAAGGGCTGGATCAACAAGGCCGAACGTGAATCCCTGGTACTGCTGGCCGAAGTCCTGGAAATACTGCAAGACCGTTATGCCATCTATGGCTTTTCCGGCATGACCAGAAAACGCTGTGAGCTGTTCAAGATCAAAGCCTTTGATGATCCATACGATGCCGAGATCAAGGCACGCATCAGCAACATCCAGCCTCAAGACTACACCCGGATGGGTGTCTTCATACGCCACGTGATTCGGCATTTCAGCGAAGTCGAAGCCAGCACCAAACTGCTGATAACGCTGTCCGATGGAAAACCGGACGACTATGATACCTATCGGGGTGAATACGGCGTCGAGGATACCCGACAGGCGCTGTTCGAAGCCCGCCGTGACGGTATTCACTCGTTTTGCATTACCATCGATGAAGAAGCCAGGGACTATTTACCGCACATGTACGGTGCAGCCAACTACACCGTGATCGACAATGTCACCGCTTTGCCGGTGAAGGTTTCCGATATCTACCGTAGGTTGACGACCTAGCTAGCCATGACAAAATCTATCTATTGGTACGATTACGAAACCTTCGGCACAGACCCGCGTTATGATCGCCTGGCCCAATTCGCCGGCTTGCGAACCGATGAAGACTTGAACGTCATCGATAATCCGCTGGTGATGTACTGCAAGCCGGCGAACGACATGCTGCCCGACCCAATGGCCTGCATGATCACCGGTATAAGCCCGCAAAAAGCCCAGGTCGAAGGTCTGATCGAGACTGAATTCATTGCGGCAATTCACCACGAGTTCGCCAAACCCAATACCTGTGTTGCAGGTTACAACAATATTCGCTTTGACGACGAGTTCACCCGCCACACCCTGTACCGTAATTTCTACAATGCCTACAGCCACGAATGGCAACACGGGAATTCACGTTGGGACATCATCGATATGGTCCGCCTGACGCGTGCCCTCAGGCCCGAGGGTATCGTATGGCCGGTCAATGATGATGGTAAACCCAGCAATCGACTCGAACTATTGACAGCTGCAAACGGCATCAGTCACGAAGCCGCCCACGACGCCATGTCTGATGTCTATGCCACCATCGCCGTCGCCAGGTTGATTCGCGACAAGCAACCCAGGCTGTATGATTATGTCTATAAGCTCAGAAGAAAAGATGCCGTCGCGAAACAGCTGAACCTGCGCACGCATGAGGCCGTTCTCCATGTATCCGCCAAATACTCGATGGCGAGACATTCTATCGCCATGGTGATGCCGGTTTGCCAACACCCGGTGAACAAAAATGGCGTGATCGTCTATGACTTATCGGTTGATCCAGAACCATTCATCAACGCTGATGTCGACGAAATTACCGCGAGTATCTTTACCCCGGCCGATGAACTGCCCGAAGGCATCAACCGAATTCCGCTGAAAACCGTGCATCTGAATAAATGCCCAGTGGTCGTCCCGCTGAAAACGATGGACGAAACGGCGGCGGCCAGGCTGGATATCGATATCGCAGAAAACCTTCAGCAGCGGGAGTCATTGCTGCAACATATCGATACGCTGGAACAAAAAACACGGCAGGTGTTCAATCAGCACGATTTCCCGCCTATCCTCGACCCCGATGCACAGCTTTACAGCGGCGGATTTTTCAGTAACGCTGATTACGGGCGAATGCGACAAATTCAGCAAAGCACACCGGCACAACTGGCCACACTGGACATCAGCTTCGATGACGACCGAATCCCGGCAATGCTGTTTCGCTACCGCGCTCGCAACTTCCCAGAGACGCTCCGCGCCGACGAGCAACGGCTGTGGAACGAATACCGCCAACAGAAATTCCACGATCCAGCCTACGGCATTCGCACGCTGAATCAGGTCAAAGCCCGTATCGAAGAGCTCAGAATCGACCCGAACATTACTGGAATTCAGCTTGCGGTGCTCGATGAGCTCGAAAAATACCTCCAACAGCCAAATTCATTAAATATTTAAGTTATTGTATTTGTTTAATTTATTTATTTACCTTAAATAAACCTTAAAAAGTGATTGACATATATTAGTATTTCTTAATATACTACACACCGTTGGTCAGACATGATCAAGCGCATGAAACATTAACTGCTGTTTACAAATTCGAGGAAAATATTATGAAAAAATTAAGTGCAATCGCTGCTGTAGCAATCCTTGCTGCTTCTTCTTCTGCCAATGCTTGGTGGGGTGACGACGGTTACAGCCGTCATGATGGACGTGGTTCCGGTTATGGTCGTGGTTACGGTGATGGTTATGGCGATTTATACTCCGATACGGATGGCGATTTCGACGGTGACTTTGATTTCAGCATGAGTGGTCGTGGTTCAGGCCGTGGCCGTGGCCGTGGCTATGGTCGTGGTCGTGGTTATGGTGACGGATACGGTCGCGGTTACAGCGACTACTACGGTGACTACCGCGATGGCTACTACGGTCGTCCTTATTATGGTGGTCCTTACGGTGCACCTTACGGTTACCGTCCTGCGCCGGCTGCTCCGGCTGCTCCGGCACAACCGGCTCCTGCACCTAAGTAAGACGTTTCAGCACAACGTAAAGACAAGCCGGGTACCGTTTGGTACCCGGCTTTTTTATTTCCGTGATCCTCTTGCAGATACCACCTTCTGTGCCGACATCCTTCTTTTTTTTCTAATAAAGACAAGTAATTATTGATTATATTAGTCATTTCTAATATACTGGCAGTCATCTTGGGCAGACCAAACGCGCATGAATGATCTGGCCGAACGCGCATGAATTTTATTAAACGAATTAATTGAGGAATTAATCATGAAAGCTTTAACCGTAGTCGCTGCTGCTGCAGTTCTTGCTGTTTCCACCTCCGCCAATGCATGGTGGGGACCTTTCGACTTTGACGACAACAACTTTTACAGCGACAACCGCCACGATGGTTATGGTCGTGGCTATGGCGACGGTTACGCCGACGCTGACGGTGAAGTAGACGCTGATATCGTCTTTGATTTCGACTTCAACATGAGCGCTTCCGCGCGCGGGCGTGGCCGCGGTCACGGTCACGGTCACGGTCACGGTAGAGGCTATAACGATTACCGCGGAAACTATAACGGAAATTACTACAACGGCTATGGCCCCTACGGGCATGCGCCATATGCGTATGTGCCAGTAGCGCCTGCTGTTGCGCCTGCTGCTGTTCAAACATCTGCGATAAAACAGTAAAAACTATGAGCGAGATGTTATGATGCCGGGACTGAAACGACCCGGCTTTTTCCAACAGTAAATTTGATCGATCTGAGCGAGCGTGCTCGTGATTCTGAAGCACGCAGGTATCCGAGCTGAATGTAGAATCAATCAAGCTAACACGCGGCGATCTTGGTGCGACTGATACGAAGCAGACACGTTGACGTAAGCACTCACTGATGCAGCATATTTGATCGCATTCCTGTTACTGTTACACATTGATAAATCAACGGTCTGCTGAAAACAAATATTTGGGGAATAATAATGACTGAAGCAAACGCTCCTGACACCACGCGTCATCAGGACAAAGACACTGTAATGCCATCCGAAGCGCGGATTATTCTTGGCCCACTGCTAAAATACGCATTGATGGGGCTAGTGCTGGCTGTCGTTCTCCTTACCACGGTTGTCATGCTGGATCATCGAGTCGCTGACATCGACCGAGAAGTCGCAACACTTGAAGCCGAACTCGCTGCAGCAAATAAAGACGCTGAAACGGCAGATCAGATAACACCATCACAAGACCAGGCTAGAGATAGCAGACCTAATACAACGCATGTTGTTGTTGCCCCGAACCAAACTGAAGCTTCTGAATCCCAAACGCAGTCAAGTAAAGCTGCGATTGCACGTCTTGATGAATCCAATAATAGCGTTGTTAGCGCACCGCTTGCACCTGAAAAATCGGTGACAAGGCCGCCGGAAAACAACCGGGTAGCGACGACAGTGCTATCGAGCAGTGTTGAGTCCGCGATCGATGCCAACGTGAC
>JABDQW010000023.1 GCA_013042055.1 Gammaproteobacteria bacterium
GGCCGCTGCAATTATGATTGGATATCAACATTGCATCAACCAGTCCATCAAAATAGTGGTGCAGCTGCAGGGCGTTCAACGCCGGTTTTTTTCCCGCGGGATTGGCGCTGGTGGAAACCAGCGCGTGGTCTAGGCTGTCGCATAACTCGATCACCAGCGGATGTGTGCTGATGCGGATGGCCACCGTCTGGTGCCTACCAGTGATCCAGCGTGGTGCACACGCCCTCGCAGGGACGACCCAGCTGGTCGGTTGTCGTTCGCCAACAATGGCGGCGCGGTCATCAGGATCCGCGACTTCTATCAATGCATCGAGTTGTTGCAAGCGGGAAGCGAGCAATATCAATCCCTTGCTGGCGTCTCTGCCTTTGAGAATGTTAATCGCATTGACGGCCGCCGCGTTCAGTGGATCACAACCCAGTCCGTAAACGGTTTCAGTGGGGTAGGCAATAATTCCACCGCGTCGGATGCAGTGGGCTGCGTGTCGAATGGCGAAATCAGTGGCCATGGTAGCCTTAGAGGACGCCTAGGCTTTTTTCTTCACGGATTTTTTCTTTGCCGTTTTCTTTTTGCTAGCCTTTTTCTTGGCGGCTTTCTTTTTCACCGTTTTCTTTTTCGGCGCTGCCTTTGCTGCGGCTTCTTTCTTGACCGCCTTTTTTTTGCGACCTTTACGCTCGGGTGCGGCTGCGAGCAGTTCTTCACATTCTTGCAGGCTGAGATCCTTGGGCTCTTTATCCTTGGGGATTTTGGCGTTTTTCACGCCATCGGTGATATATGGACCAAATCGCCCATTGAGCACTTCGATGTTCGTTCCCTCAAACGACTTGATGAACTTGTTAGCGTCAAACTCTTTCTTTGCCTTGACCAGTTCCATCGCCTGCTCATGTGTGATGTTGTAGGGATCAATCCCCTGATCCTGGTATGCCTTATTGATAGAGACGAATTTTGTGTCGTACTTGACGTACGGACCGAAGCGACCATAGTTCGTGCTGAGCTTCTCGCCCTCAGGTGTTTCGCCGAGGTCTCTGGGCAGCACAAACAGGTCAAGATAGTTGTCCTCGGTGACATCGCTCATCTTCATGCCAGGGCGTAGGCTGGCAAATTGCGGCTTTTCTTCATCATCTTTGTCGCCAATCTGCACAAATGGTCCATAGGGGCCCATACGGACGCTGACCGGCTTGCCGGTTTTCTTGTCTGTGCAGATGAGTTTGGCTTGAGCGACCTCGGCGCGGCTGACATTGGCGTCCTTGTCTTCCACTTGTTTGATGAAAGGTTCCCAAAAATTACGCATCAACGGAATCCAGTCTTCTTCGCCACGCGAGACGTTGTCGAGTTCGTCTTCCAGGTTGGCTGTGAATTCGTAGTCTACGTATTTCTTGAAGTGCTCCGTCAGGAAACCATTAACGATGCGGCCTATGTCCGTCGGAGTGAAACGCCGGCTCTCCAGCTCGACGTAGTCGCGATTGACCAGAGTCGAGATGATGCTGGCATAGGTCGATGGGCGGCCGATACCGTACTCCTCCAGCGTTTTGACCAGGCTGGCTTCGGTGAATCGTGGCGGCGGTTGGGTGAAATGCTGATCACTGCGGATATCGAGCAGCGTGATGCGTTCGCCTTCGTCCAATTCAGGCAGGATTTTGTTCCTGTCTTCACCCCGTCTGTCGTCATCGATATCTTCGGTATACACCTTCATGAAACCCGGGTGTTTAATCGTCGAGCCGTTGGCGCGGAAGTTGTTGCCATCGCCGCAGCCGAGATCAATGGTCACGGTATCCATGGTGGCGTGTATCATCTGGCAGGCCATGGTACGTTTCCAGATCAGCTCGTAGAGGCCGAATTGGTCTGGCGTCAGATGCGATTTGATATCGGCCGGTAGATGACGCACCGATGTCGGACGAATCGCTTCGTGCGCTTCCTGCGCATTCTTGGATTTGGTCTTGAATGTGCGCGCTGACTCAGGCAGGAAATCAGCGCCATACAGCTGACCGATCAGTTCGCGTAGTTCAGTCAAGGCCTCGTTGGCCAGGTGGACTGCGTCAGTACGCATGTAAGTGATCAGACCGACGGTTTCGCCGCCGATGTCGATGCCTTCATAAAGCTGTTGTGCCGTGCGCATCGTGCGCTGTGCCGAGAAGCGCAGCTTGCGGGCGGCTTCCTGCTGCATGGTCGAGGTGGTGAACGGTGGATTCGGATTGCGCCGGGCTTCCTTTTTCTTAACCTGGTTGACGGTGAGCTTGCCACTCGCCGTTTCGATCAAAGCGTCTCTGGCCGCCAAGGCTTCGGATTTATTAGTGAAAGTGAACTTGGTCTCTTGTTCGGCTTTCTCTCCTTCCCTCTTGATGGGTTTGTCGATGACCTTGTCATGATCAAATACCGTAAGCCGAGCGATGAATGCCTGCTTATCTTTTTCGACGTCGGCCGCGATGGTCCAGTATTCGACTTCCTTGAATCGTTCGATTTCTTGCTCACGCTCGACAATCAATCTCAGAGCAGGGCTTTGTACCCGTCCAGCAGATAGGCCGCGTTGGACTTTTTTCCACAACAGCGGCGATAGGTTAAAACCGACCAGGTAATCCAGGGCGCGCCGGGCCTGTTGGGCGTTGATCAGGTCATTGGATAGCCCACGAGGATTATTTATCGCCTCCATAATGGCGGGCTTGGTGACTTCATTGAAGACGACGCGGTGTACATCTTTTTGTGCAAGCACGCCATCATTTTTGAGCAATTCGTATAAATGCCAGGAAATCGCTTCACCTTCGCGGTCCTGGTCAGTCGCCAGGTAGAGGGAATCAGCTTTTTTCAGGGCTTTCTTGATCGCATTGATATGTTTTTCGTTTTTTTCGATGACCTCGAATTTCATTGCGAAGTCTTGTTCGGGGTCGATCGCACCTTTTTTCGGTACCAGATCGCGCACATGACCGTACGATGCGAGTACCTTGAAGTCCTTGCCGAGGTATTTCTCGATAGTTTTCGCTTTTGCGGGAGATTCGACGATAACGAGATTAGTGCTCATGCATTCTTATCATGTCGTCCTGAAAAAACTGTTTTGTAATTTAATGTATATAGTCTACATTTTCGTCAAACATGATACTTTCCATCCAGGCATAGGCATTTTCTTCGCCGGGGTGGCTGTGTAGAACGATCAATACGACCCATTTGAGTTGTTCCGTATCAAGTTCATTATCCAGCGCAATGATGCGGTCCAGCACCAGTTCACGCGTTACCGGTGTCAATATTCGCGCCTGCTCTAGAAAGACCAGAAAGCCCAGTGAATCGTCATTGAGCAGCGCTTTCTCTTCATCGCTGAAGACGCGCATGCTCGACTGCTTCACGGGCACATAATGGGCACCGTCCTGGATGCAAGCAAGATCCTCTAACCAATTGAAAGCCTGATTAATTTCCTTGTTTTGAAAGCCCATTTCCTCTAGTCTGCTTGCGATTTCTTCGCGCTCATTGAGGGATTCGTTTTCATCACCCAGAACGCGTTCAAACAAAAACATCAGAACGTCAACAGCGGATTGTTTGATAATCATTATTAAATAAAAACCTGTATTAGAGAATCCTTGAACATTCCATCGCTGGATCCTGAAAGCGGCTATTATGCCACACGCGTATACCTGCCGCTTTCACTGACGACACAGCCCTCGAGCTCCAGTATCAGCAGCATGGATGCTACTTCCGCGGCGGTATAACCGCTGCGATCAACCAGTTCGTCGATGCGCATGGGTTCGTATGCGAGGCATTTGAGCAGTTTTTGGTGATCCGGGTCAAGTGCCTGAGATTGTGGTTTTTCGGGCGCGCGCGCGTTCCGAGTGGGCAGATCGGTCGGTAGTAAGGCGTATAATTCCTCCAGAATGTCGTCGGCGGTCTCCACCAGCTTGGCACCCTGGCGGATTAAACGGTGGCAACCGCGTGCCAGTGGGTTGTGTATCGAGCCTGGAATTGCAAAGATTTCCCGGCCTTGTTCCAGCGCGTGTCTTGCCGTGATCAGCGAGCCGCTGTTGAGCGCGGCCTCGACTACCAAGGTGCCCAGGGAGAGTCCGCTGATGATGCGGTTACGGCGCGGAAAATAGGCCCTGAGCGGTCGTGTACCCAGTGGGTGCTCTGATACAACTGCGCCATTGCGGGTAATCCTTTCTGCCAGTTTCTGATGGGCCGACGGATAAACAATATCGAGACCGTGTGCGACTAGAGCCACTGTGCCGGCGATACCCTCTAGTGCCCCCTGGTGACAGGCCGCATCGATACCCCGCGCCAGACCACTGGTGATTGTGATGCCTGAGCTTGATAAAAAACGGGCGAACTCGGTCGCGGTTTGACGTCCAGACGCCGTAGGTGTTCGGCTGCCAACCATGGCCAGCTGTGGCAGCTGCAAATAGTCAGGGTCGCCCCGAACGAATAGCAGAGGTGGTGGCGTCGAGATCGTCTTCAGCCGCTCGGGATAGCGGATGTCATTGAACGTGATCAGGTGATGATTCGGTTGTTGCAGCCATTCCAGATCGGGCTCGATCAGGTTTCGAGGTGGATCCAGAATGGCGCTGACCAACTCGGAATTCAGGCCGATTTTGCCAAGCTTGGCCGCACCGGCAGCAAACACCCTGTCCGGTGTGCCAAAGACGTCGAGTAGTTGGTGGTAGGTATCCGGCTTCATGCCGGGTACTCGCACAAGTGCGAGCCAGCTGTCGATCATATTCATCCCTGAACATTGTAACTTTATTTCGGTGTTCGAACTATATCGTGATTATGGATAACCCGTGTCGATTCAAGTACCAGGCCATAGCTGACATGGTCGAAGGTGCGAAAAATCATAATCAGACCACTGCGTACATCTGGCAGTACGAGCTCCACTTTCTTACCTTTGTTGTGGTGATCATATACCGATTTTCCCTTGGTATAAACTGCCAGCAGATTTCCACTCTCAAGGCCCTCGCGGCTGCCCCGGTTGACAACCGCCACTTGCAGTTTGGCAACACCGAACAAGGCATCGGGTAAGTGGATGACGCGTCCTTGGATATCCCGGTCTGGTAGCCTGGGGAAGAAAAGATTGTCGATTTTGCTCTTATCGGTTGGCAGCAGGCGGTCACCATAAAGTACTTCGCGTTCCGTAAAAGTCAGTTCACCCGTGGCTGGATCACCGTATGAGGTAATCAGCGTCTCGCCCGCGTATATCGCTTCGTAACCCAGCACTTCTTTAGTATCAGGATCGACCAGTTCGGCGCCTTTGCGCACGACCGTGTAACGCACGCGTTCTTTGTCTATTTCGCCGCGAATGAAAATCTGATTGCCCTGACCCAGGATTAAATGCTCATCGTCGCTACCTAGTATATAGGGCGCAGTTTGCAGTTCCTCTTTGGCGATCACACGCGGTTTGGTCAGGAACTGACGAATGGCGTCACCGGGGATGGTATCGATGCTGGCTTCAATAGTTTTTGTACGTATGGATGGCGAAAGTTTGACCACTGGAACCGGTCCGGCGGCATCGGATACCACGGTTGTGGTTCCTCGCTGTCCGGGTTTGCTGACGACAATACGCGGCTGGCCATCGACGTAAATCAGGCTCAAAACATCACCCGGATAGATCAGATGGGGATTTTTCACCTGTGGATTCTGGTACCAAATTTCGGGCCAGAACCATGGATCTTTCAAAAACAGGTTGGCAATGTCCCACAAGGTATCACCCGCCTTGACAATGTACTGGCGCGGGTGAGCGACTCTGACGCTAGCTGCCACCGCCTGTTGCGTGTTGACCATTGCGTTCGGCTCATTGGCGGTAACGATAGTACCGGTTTCTTGCTCAGGTTCAACATAGGCCGTATCTTCGCGTGTCGCAGACGATGAGCAACCGTATAGCACGGCGACCAGCAACAGGGTTACAATGGATGTTCGAATTTTGTGAATGCGGTCAGGAGTGACGGATATTTTCATTATTATTGTTATCCTTATGGATAATCCGTGGTTTTCAATAGTCTAGTTGATAAAATTCCATTTTGAAGCAAGCATGAACTGATTGTAGCAGAAATAGCTAATATCGCTGTTTCCGCAGAAATTAACATCGAGATTGATATGGCGATACGAGACATACTGCATTATCCCGACAAACGGCTGCGTACCGTCGCCGAGCCGGTCGACGTGGTCGATGAGTCGATACGTAGCTTGGTTGATGATATGTTTGAAACCATGTACGCCGCCCCCGGTATCGGGCTTGCAGCGACGCAGGTCGATGTACACAAACGGATCATCGTCATCGACCTTAGTGCCGAAAAGAATCAGCCGCTGTGTCTAATCAATCCCGAGATTCGCAAATCCGAGGGCGTCGAACAGACCGAAGAAGGCTGCCTGTCGGTACCGGATATTTTTGAGACAGTGGAACGTGCCGAGCGTATCGAAGTCAAGGCGCTGGATCGTAACGGCGAAGAATTTACACTCGAAGCCGACGGTTTACTTGCGGTGTGCATTCAACATGAGATCGACCATTTGCAAGGCAACCTGTTTGTCGACTACCTGTCTCCGTTAAAGCAGATGCGCGTCAAGAAAAAAATCCAAAAGGCGCGCCGACAGGCCACCATCATTTAGCCCGCGGTCAGATCACTGTGGCTCAGAAGCTCAGCCTCGTATTTGCAGGCACACCCGATTTTTCTGTAGCGACTCTGCAAGCCTTGATCGATCAAGGCTACGACATCGTTGCCGTCTACACCCAGCCCGACCGACCAGCAGGCCGCGGCCGCGAGTCCAGGCCGTCAGCGATCAAGCAGCTTGCGCTCGAGCATGGCTTGAAAATCTTTCAACCAGCGTCGCTCAAACAGCAAACAGAGCGACAGCAGCTGCAGGCGCTACGACCAGACCTGATGATTGTAGTGGCCTATGGCTTGCTGCTGCCGCAAGCGGTGTTATCGATTCCGCGTTTGGGCTGCATCAATGTGCACGCCTCATTATTACCACGATGGCGGGGCGCTGCACCGATTCAGCGTGCCATCCTGGCCGGCGACAAACAGACCGGTATCTCGATTATGCAGATGGATCAGGGCCTGGATACCGGCGATGTACTGGCTCGGGCCAGCTGCGAGATCAGGGATGACGATACCGGTTCGTCGCTACATGACCGTCTGATGCAGCTCGGTGCCGACACCTTGATCGCTTGCCTACCGGCCCTGCAGCAGGGTGCGTTGAAGCCTGAATCCCAGGATGACAGCCAGGCAACCCATGCCACCAAGCTCAGCAAAAAGGAAGCCGAGATCGACTGGAGTCTGGATGCGGAACAGCTCGAGCGCTGCGTTCGTGCCTATAACGCTTGGCCGGTGGCTTACACCTTCTGGCAGAGAAAAGGCAAGACCGAGAACCTGCGCATATGGCAGGCGCAGGCGATCGAGCTTGCGCACAGCGAACAACCCGGCAAGGTATTGAGCAGTTCCGCGAACGGTATCGATGTGGCTGCGGGTAAGGGCGTGCTCAGGTTATTGCAGGTACAGTCGGCGGGTGGTCGCAGGATGACGGCATCGGAATTTATCAATGCGCATCCCCTTGAGGGTGTTCAGTTGGGGTGAAGGCGTCCTCGACAAAAACACGGCGAAACAAAACAGCTGATGGAAAGGAGTTGAATGCTCGATATGCTGCATTGAGGGTATTGGAAGGTGTTCTTGTTAAACGGCGCTCTTTGACGACAGCTCGACTTCTGCTCAACGAGATACCGCTACCAGCCCGGCAACGAGCGCTGGCGATGGAGCTGGTCAACGGGGTATTGCGCTGGCGCTTCAGATACGACGCCCTGCTGGCACGGCTACTGAGCAAACCGTTGCGAAAAAAGGACTACGATTTACAGTTGGTTTTGCTGATTGCGTTACATGAACTCAATGAGCTGAGCACGCCGGACTATGCCATCGTCCACGAAGCCGCAAGTCAGGCGCAGCGCCTCGGCAAGAAGTGGGCAACGGGTCTGATCAACGGCGTTCTGCGCAGTTACTTACGAGACCGAGAGCAATTAGCCAGCTCAATCGACGAGGATCCGGTCGCGCGCTTTGCCCATCCGCAATGGCTGATCGATCGTTTGCAACAGGATTGGCCCGAGCAGTTCGATCAGGTATTGCGAGCTAATAACCAACGCCCGCCCTTATGGCTACGGGTGAATCTGAGCAAGATCTCTGTTGACGACTATTTGCAGCAACTTGGATCGCACCAGATGACTGCCGTCCGGCACAGTCATGCGCTTGCTGCGCTGAGGCTCGATACACCAATGGATGTCGGTCAGATACCGGGTTTTGTAGACGGGTTGGTATCGGTGCAAGATGCTGCGGCCCAGATGGCGGCTCAACTACTCGCTCCCAAAAATGATGAACGAGTCCTGGATTTGTGTGCCGCGCCAGGTGGCAAAACCTGTCACCTTCTCGAATTGGCTGGCACGATAGAGTTGATGGCTGTTGAACTCAACCCCATACGCATGCAGCAAGTACAACAGAATATAGAGCGTTTGAACTTGCAGGCACAACTGATCGTCGCTGATGCAACCGATACGCAGAGCTGGTGGGATGGTCGTTCATTCGACCGCATACTGGTCGATGCGCCGTGTTCTGCCAGCGGCGTCATACGCCGTCACCCCGATATCAAAAGTCTGCGCCAAGCGGGTGACCTGGTCGAGCTGACCGAGATACAACAGCAAATCCTGCAGCAAGCTTGGTGTATGCTCAAGCCCGGTGGTACGCTGGTCTATGCCACCTGTTCGGTTCTAAAAATGGAAAATGAGCAGCAGATCGAAAGCTTGCTACGTTCCAATGTCGATGTTGAAGAAGTCATGATCGATCCGAACTGGGGTGTTGCATGTCGTTACGGACGTCAACTATTGCCGGGTACTGAAGACAGCGACGGCTTTTATTATGCACTCCTGAAAAAGATGGAACGGCGCCACTGATCCGGCTTTGGGGGCTAGCTGCATTTCTCACCAGGAGGGCTAACATCAATATACAAACAGGATACTGCAATCAGACACTGAAAGGCGTAAACTTTGCGCCATTGGATGCGTAAATACGAAAGATTCATGTAATGAAAATCCTGATTCTGGGCGGCGGTCAAGTGGGGTCTACGGTTGCAGCTAATCTCGCATCTGAGGCTAATGACATCACCTTGGTCGATACCAATATCAGCCTGCTCAACGATTTGCGCAGTCGTCTCGATATCCAGACCGTTGCTGGGCACGCATCTTTTCCGGAGGTGCTCCGGCGTGCAGGTATCATCGATACCGATATGTTGATCGCGGTGACCAACAGTGATGAAACTAACATGCTCGCCTGTCAGTTCGCACACTCGTTGTTCCATACTCCAACCAAAATCGCTCGTATTCGCGCGCAGGAATATCTCGAACATGAACATATTTTCTGTCATGAGGCTGTACCTGTGGATGTCATCATCAGCCCCGAGGAGATCGTTTCCAAATATGTACAACGTTTGATCGAATATCCGGGAGCGTTCCAGGTGCTCGATTTCGCCCATGGGCGTGCTCAGCTCGTTGGCGTAAAGGCGTATTATGGTGGGCCCCTGGTTGGGCATGAGATCAGGACGCTCAGAGATCACATGCCAACTGTCGATGCACGCGTTGCCGCTATCTACCGCCGGGGCAAAGGTATAACGCCGAAAGGTAGTCGCGTAATAGAGGCCGATGATGAAGTTTTTTTCATCGCTGCGAAAAAGGATATCCGCGCTGTCATGAGCGAACTGCGCAAACTGGATAAACCTTTTAAGCGCATCATGATCGCCGGGGGTGGCAATATTGGCAAACGCCTGGCAGAAGCCCTGGAGGACGACTATCAGGTCAAGTTACTGGAATGCGACCCCGAGCGTTCGGAGCTGCTCTCGCACGAATTGAACAGAACGATCGTGTTGCTGGGTGACTCGGCAGATGAGGATTTGTTGCTGGAGGAAAATATCGATCAGATGGACGTATTCTGTACCGTTACCAACGATGATGAGGCCAATATCCTCTCATCCATGTTGGCGAAGCAGTTGGGTGCAGGTAAGGTGATGTCCTTGGTCAATCGCCACGCTTATGTCGACCTGATTGAACAGCAGGCGACCATCGATGTGGCGATATCACCGCAACAGGTGACAATCGGTGCTTTGCTGACTCATGTGCGGCGGGGGGATGTTGTTGCTGTACACTCGTTGCGGCGTGGTGTGGCTGAAGCCATCGAAGCTGTCGCGCACGGCGATGCCAGAACGTCGCGTGTCGTGGGTCGACGCATCGAACAGATTCCGCTACCCGAAGGTGCGACCATAGGAGCAATCGTACGCGGAGAGAAGGTCATGATGGCGCATCACGATGCCTTGATCGAAACCGAAGACCATTTGATACTATTCATACAGGACAGGCGCACCACACCTGAGGTGGAGAAGTTATTCCAGGTGAGCTTCACCTTCGTGTAACCCGCATTTATCAGCAGGCGACGTAGAACATTGATAAGGAATTGCTTTTCGCTCCAGAGCGGCGCTAGCCCAAATGCCTTACCAGGGGACGAGATGATCACACCGAGATTTGGATTGATGAAATACATCCCAGTATTTCACCCCTGCGGGGTCGTCTTGCGGTCCAAATCCGTTTCAGACGGATTTGTCACAGCGGATTTTGCGAAGAAGGGGAATAAGCTTGTGTATTGCCGACTGAGCAAAATCCGCTGTGGATTCAATTATCAAGTGAGGGCTTGTCCATCTGGTGAGACATGCGGGCTCCGGCCTGCTCCCGCGATCCTGATGAGAAATACGGTTTAAGACTGTATCATGCACGCCGCCATTATCCTGCGACTCATCGGGCAACTTCTCATGCTGTTCAGCATCACGCTGCTGCCGCCGGTGATTATCGATATTTTCTATCGTGAAGATGCAGGGCAGGCGTTTTTCTACAGCTACTTGTTGCTATTGGTCACCGGTTTCCTATTGTGGCTGCCAGTAAGTAACAAAAAGGCAGAGCTGCGTCTACGCGATGGTTTCGTCGTGGTCGTCATGTTCTGGACGGTGCTGGGACTTGCCGGCTCGTTGCCATTTTTGCTCTATGAGCCGTTAACGGTTTCGGTATCCGACGCGGTGTTTGAATCGATTTCAGGTCTGACGACCACGGGTGCAACAACTCTGATTGGTCTTGACGAGCTGCCCCACAGCATCTTGTTCTATCGACAGGAGCTGCAATGGCTGGGCGGCATGGGCATTATCGTATTGGCTGTTGCTGTGATGCCGATGCTGGGCGTCGGTGGTATGCAGTTGTATCGGGCTGAGGCGCCGGGGCCGGTCAAGGACAGCAAACTCACCCCGCGCATTGCTGAAACCGCGAAGGCGCTCTGGTATATCTACCTCAGCCTGACTATCGCTTGTGCGCTGGCGTACTGGATTGCCGGTATGGGGCTGTTTGACGCCATATGTCACAGCTTTTCAACTGTCGCAATCGGCGGATTCTCGACTCATGACGCCAGTATCGGCTATTTCAACAGTGCGGTTATCGAGGCTATCGCGATCGTTTTCATGTTTCTTGGCGGCATGAATTTCGCGCTGCATTTCGTGGCTGTGCGCACGATGGATATCAAGCACTATTTGGGCGATTCCGAGCTGAAGCTGTATGTCGGCGTGCTGTTGTTCGTATCGACAGCGAGCATTGCCTACCTTTATTTGCACCATGATGTGCCCGATTTTCTCGATGCGATTCGACAGGGGCTGTTCCACGCGGTATCCATTGGAACGACCGCTGGCTTTGCGACGACCGACTTTTATGCCTGGCCGACATTTGTTCCAGTGATGTTGCTGTTCGCGAGTTTTGTCGGGGGGTGTGCGGGATCAACCGGTGGGGGCATGAAGGTGATTCGTGTGTTGCTGCTGATCAAACAAGGCCAGCGTGAGATGATGCGCCTGATCCATCCCAATGCCCAGGTCGTGGTCAAGGTCGGCCGGCAACCGGTCAATAACGCGGTTATCAACGCTGTCTGGGGATTCTTTGCGGCATACGTGGCCTGTTTCGTCATTATGATGTTGTTGCTGATGTTGGATGGCTATGATCAGATCACCGCATTCTCTGCGATAGCGGCGACGATCAATAATCTTGGGCCAGGTCTGGGTGAGGTCAGTGCTAATTACGCCGGTATTGATAATTTTTCCAAATGGCTGCTATGTTTCTCGATGCTGCTGGGCCGCCTGGAAATCTTTACGTTGTTGGTGATGCTGATGCCGTCATTCTGGCGTAAGTAAGCCGATTGTGAGAAATGCGGGCTAGCTGTGATATGAGTGTCAAGCAGTCCAATTTACACTTGTACCGATTTCGGATGGAATTGTTGCATCCGAGACATTGGCCTACCTGGGTGGGTTTGGGTGTTTACTTCGTTTTCACGTTGTTGCCAATGACCGTGATCGATTGGGCGGGCTGTCGACTGGGTGACTATGTTGCGAAGAAAAACAGGAAACGATTCAATATTGCCTGCGTCAATCTGGCGCTCTGCTTTCCTGACAAGAGCAAGCTCGAGATCGATCACCTGGTGATCGAGCATTTTCGTGCGCAGTTGCGTACCGCAATGCATTTGTTCATCGTCTGGTGGCGGCCGGTATTCATGGTCAGAGCCAGGATTGTTCGGCAAGGCTTTGAGCAGATCGATTATTTCAAGGCACAGGGAAAGCAAGTCATTGTCTTACTCAGCCACAGTGTCGGGCTGGATTTTGCAGCGGCAGCGGTTACGATGGATTACAATACCAATGGTGTGTATAAGCCAATGCGAAATGAAGTAATCGACTTTATGTTCAGCCATGGACGTACGCGGTTTGGCGCCAAGTTTGGCGGTAAATTGTTTACCCGGGACGATGGATTGCGCCCTTTGATCCGGGAAACCCGGGCGGGCAAGGTGCTGATCTATATCGCTGATGAGGATCTGGGAAAAGAGAACTCGGTGTTTGCGCCTTTTTTCGGTGTGCCCAAATCGACCATACCGGTGCTTGGACGGATGACCAAAGCCTGTAATGCAGTGGTTCTGCCCTGCGTCAGTTGCTATGATCCAGCCCGTAAGAAATACCGCGTCAAATTGTACCCCGCGCTCGAAAACTTCCCCAGTGGCGATGATCAGGTTGATGCGACCGCTATGAACAAGGCGATCGAAAACACCATTCTCGAGTGCCCGCCGCAGTATTTGTGGACGTTCCGGTATTTCCAGACCCGACCTGAGGGCGAGGCGCCGGTTTATGAATAGTGCCTCAGTTTTCGAGGGGGAAGCAGGGATTGACTCGAGATTCCCTGTTTGACGTGCGTGCGGTTATGACGGGCATTAAAAAACCCCCGGTTGCCCGGGGGTACGCAAACGTCCTTGCTAGGTGATCGAGCCTCGCGCTAGTGCAGTTCCATTACAGCCTGTTGTTCCATCCGGGAGTATGTCATCCTTGGGTTCCGTTTCCCGTATCCGTGTGATACTGCAGTTATGTCCTTATGTCCCTGTTCGGCTCATTCCCTGTGTCCTGTAATGAATTATGCAGCGGTCGCGGCAATCAATCTATCAGGAGGAATTGACATTGTGTGTAGGAAAAATCCTACAAATGGTATAATTCATTGTAAATTCAGTTAGTTAATCATGATCGCTTTATTGCAACGAGTCATATCCGCTTCGGTTACCGTCGAGGATGAGCGTATTGCCGACATCGGGCAGGGGCTGCTGGCGCTGATTGGCGTTGAGAAAAACGATACCGTGGCCAAGGCCGAGCGACTGGCGGAGCGCATCCTGGGATACCGGGTATTTGCCGATGAGCGTGACAAAATGAACCAGAATGTCTGTAATGTCAACGGGAGTGTTTTGCTCGTGCCGCAGTTCACCCTGGCTGCGGACACCCGCAAGGGCATGCGGCCGAGTTTTTCCAGTGCCGCCGATCCCGAAACAGGAAGGATCTTGTTCGATCAACTTGTTGATATAATGCGGAAACGAACTGACCGGATTCAAATCGGCAGATTTGGCGCCGATATGGCGGTAAAGTTGGTGAACGATGGTCCGGTGACGATTTGGTTGCGAGCCTGAACGGGATTTTCGATCGTTCTGGTGAGCCATATGATTTTTATCGAATATAATAGCGACCTCGGACGCTTTCCTAATACCTTGAGCACACAAGCTGTAACGCAAACAAACAAAATAGTCAGATTCATGTTCATCGGAGATACACAATGAGCCAGCGCACGGCGGAGGTTGAGCGTAAAACCAGTGAGACACAGATCCAGGTGAGCGTCAATCTGGATGGAAATGGGCATTGCAAGCTCGAGACCGGCGTGCCATTTCTAGAACACATGCTTGACCAAGTGGGTCGTCATGGTTTGATCGACATCGAGATCGTCGCGCAAGGCGATCTGCACATCGATGCTCACCACACCGTAGAAGACATAGGCATTACGCTCGGGCAGGCGGTCGCTAAGGCGGTCGCAGACAAGACCGGCATCGTGCGCTATGGTCATTCGTATGTGCCACTGGATGAGGCCTTGTCGCGCGTTGTCATCGATTTCTCGGGACGTCCGGGCCTTGAGTATCACGTTCGATATTCACGCGCGATGATCGGCGAGTTTGATGTCGATTTGTTACACGAATTTTTTCAGGGATTCGTCAATCATGCCGGTGTTACCCTGCATATCGATAACATACGAGGTGTCAACGCCCATCACGTCGCCGAGACCGTTTTCAAGGCTTTCGGGCGTGCCCTGCGCATGGCATTGTCGTACGATCAGCGGATGGAAGGCATGATGCCGAGCACAAAGGGGGCCTTGTAGTAACGATGTCGATGATCGCTGTCGTTGATTACGGCATGGGAAATTTGCGCTCGGTTGATAAGGCGTTGGAGCATGTCGCCCAGTCCGGCCAGCATGTGCATATAACCTCGAAGGCCGAGGACATAGTGTCAGCAGATCGAGTCGTTTTCCCAGGTCAGGGAGCAGCGCGCGACTGCATGCGTGAATTGACCGAGCGACACTTGATCGAGCCGGTGTTGCAAGCTGCCAGGGAAAAGCCGTTTCTCGGCATCTGTATGGGCTTGCAAGTGCTGATGTCTCGCTCTGAAGAAAACGACGGCGTTGATTGTATGGGCTTGTATCAAGGCGAAGTCCGCTTCTTTGGCAAGGAATTGAACAAGGATCAGTCCATCGAACCGTTAAAAATTCCACATATGGGTTGGAATAATGTTACGCAGACCATATCCCACCCACTTTGGCACGGTATTAAACAAGGCAGCCGTTTCTATTTTGTGCATAGCTACTATGTCGATCCAGTGAACGAAGCCATCGTCGCTGGGGAAACCAGCTATGACATCGTGTTCACATCGGCAGTCGCTTGCGATAATGTATTTGCGGTACAGTTTCATCCTGAAAAAAGTGCTGTCGACGGTTTACAGCTATTGAAAAACTTTACTCTGTGGGATGGACAATAAGCATTTATGGAGCTTGAAAAATCATGTTATTGATCCCAGCGATCGACCTCAAAGATGGTCAATGTGTGCGCCTGCGTCAGGGCAATATGAACGACGACACGGTTTTTGCTGATGATCCGGTGGCGATGGCAGGGCACTGGGTTGCAGCCGGAACTAAAAGGCTGCATATCGTCGACCTTAACGGTGCATTTGCCGGGAAGCCGCAAAATGCTGATGTGATCAACGAAATTGCCAGTCGTTATCCCGATATCGATATCCAGATCGGTGGCGGTATTCGTGACGAAGACACCATCGTCGCCTATCTCGATGCCGGTGTTCACTACGTCATTATCGGTACCAAGGCGGTGACAGATCCACACTTTATCAATGAAGTCTGCGTCGAGTTCCCTAACCGCATTATTGTGGGGCTGGACGCAAAGGATGGTAAGGTTGCCGTAGATGGTTGGTCCAAAGTTTCTAAGCACGATGTCATTGATATGGCGCAGCGATTCGAGGACGACGGCGTTGAAGCCATCATCTATACCGATATATCCCGTGACGGCATGATGCAGGGTTTGAATATCGATGCGACGGTGAAGCTGGCTCAGTCGATACACATCCCGGTGATTGCGTCGGGGGGGATCACGACGATGGATGATATCAAAGCGCTGAATGAGGTTGCCGACGAAGGCATCATCGGCGCCATCACTGGGCGCGCGATTTATGAAGGCGGCATCAATCTCGCCGAGGCCCAGCGCTGGCTCGCCGAGCACAGCAGTGATTTCGGTGACGTCTACTAAATTTGCCCGCATTTCTCATGTCACTCGCTAAACGTATCATACCCTGTCTCGATGTTGATAACGGGCGCGTTGTCAAAGGCGTCAAATTTGTCGATATTCGTGATGCCGGTGATCCGGTCGAGGTCGCCCGGCGTTATGACAAGGAAGGCGCCGACGAAATCACGTTTCTCGATATCACGGCGAGTTCGGACGATCGCGATACGATCGTGCATGTTGTCGAGCACGTAGCAGAGGAGGTATTCATACCGCTGACCGTTGGCGGTGGTATCCGCAAGCTTGAGGATGTCCGTACCATGCTCAACGCTGGAGCGGATAAGGTCGCTATCAATACCGCCGCTGTGTTTAATCCCGATTTTGTCAAAGAGGCGAGCGACAGGGTGGGTTCACAATGCATTGTAGTAGCGATTGACGCCAAGCAAATCAGTGCAGACGGTGAGCCACTGCGATGGGAGATTTTTACTCACGGTGGGCGCAAGCCAACTGGGCTCGACGCGGTTGAGTGGGCACGTAAAATGGTCGAATACGGTGCCGGCGAAATACTCTTGACCAGTATGGATCGTGACGGTACCCGCATGGGTTTCGATATTGCGTTGACGCATACCATCGCAGAGGCGGTCTCGGTGCCCGTGATCGCATCCGGTGGTGTTGGCAATCTCGAGCATCTCGCTGAGGGCGTTCTACAAGGCATGGCTGATGCGGTATTGGCGGCGAGTATTTTTCATTTTGCTGAATTCAGTGTGCATGATGCCAAGGCGTACATGGCCGGGCGCGGCATCGAAGTGCGTCTGTAATTTTCCCCGTTAACCTATACTCTACCTTAGTGGGTTTCAGAATGATGTCGGAAAACTGGTTGGATCAGATTCGCTTTAATGCCGAAGGCTTGATCCCAGCAATCGCCCAGGACGCCGCTAGCGGCAGGGTCTTGATGATGGCGTGGATGAATCGAGACGCCCTAAAGTTGACGGCCGAGAAAAATGAGGCCGTTTACTGGTCGCGATCTCGGGGGAAGCTCTGGCACAAGGGAGAACAATCGGGGCACGTGCAGCAGGTGCAGGAAATACGCTTTGATTGTGATGAAGACGTGATTCTGCTAAAAGTGGAACAGAAGGGCGGAATTGCGTGTCATACTGGTAGGGAAAGCTGTTTTTATCGTCGCCTGCAGGGTGATCGGTGGGTTGAAGTCGATCAAATCGTCAAGGATCCAAACGACATCTACCGTTAAGCGATTACAACGAGCGAATATTGGGGCGCCATGACAGATACTCTCACACGGTTGGCAGACGTTCTGGAGCAGCGAAAACAGGCAGAGGCGGAGACTTCCTACGTTGCCAGCCTGTACGCGAAAGGATTGGATGCTATCCTTAAGAAGATAGGGGAAGAAGCCACTGAGGTTGTAATGGCCGCAAAAGACGGCGATGATGAAAAAGTGATACATGAAACCGCAGATCTTTGGTTTCATTGTCTGGTATTGCTGGCACACAAAGGACTTGGGCCAGATGATGTTATACAGGAACTCAGCCGACGCTTCGGTGTGTCGGGCCATGACGAAAAAGCTTCACGCTAGGACTTTTTTGCCCGGTGTGAGAACGGAGAATGAATAATGGGTATTAGTATCTGGCAATTGTTGATTGTGCTTGGCATCGTGATCCTGCTGTTTGGTACCAAGAAATTACGTAATCTCGGCGGCGATCTTGGGTCGGCTGTCAAAAGCTTCAAGGGCGCGATTAAAGAAGGGGCCGAAGACACAACCATGAAGAAGGAAATCGAGCAAGACGACGGAAATGTCATTGATGCCGAAGTTGAATCCAAAGATAAAGACAAAGCTTGAGTGCAGTCAGGCACTCCCTCACCTGCCTAATCCAGCATGTTCGATATCGGTTTCTGGGAACTGTTTGTAATTCTGATCCTGGCCTTGTTAGTTGTCGGGCCGGAGCGGCTACCCCAGGCGGCGCGCACCGTTGGCTTTTGGTTGGGAAAAGCGCGTCGCTATGTTGAGGGTGTCAAGGAAGAAGTGGCGAGTGAGTTTGATGTCACGGAACTCAAGCGCATGGTTCACAACCAGGAAGTGCAGATCAACGAACTACAGAGCCAGCTGAAGGAGACAGTATCACTTGATGATACATCGCCGGAGACGCCTGAACCAGAATACGAAATAATTGAGGAAGAACCCGCGCCAGCCGAAGAAACGCGCCCGAAAGCGACGGATTAACCATGTCGGCCGATAGTCAGAACACCAGCCAGCATGCTGACGGTAAAGAACAAAGTCTGCTCGAACATCTGATCGAACTGCGCGACCGCTTATTGCGTATGGTGGTCGCGGTTCTGATTCTGTTTCTAGTGCTGTTTCCTTTTTCCGAACAGATATTCACCGTTGTTGCAGAGCCTTTGCTGGCGTTGATGCCGGAAGGGACCTCTATGATCGCGACCAGTGTGACATCACCTTTCCTGGTGCCGTTCAAGCTCGTCTTGCTGTTGGCAGTGTTGCTCGCGGTGCCCTATTTATTGCATCAGCTATGGGCCTTTGTCGCGCCGGGATTATACAGCCATGAGAAAAGACTGGCTGCACCCTTGTTGATATCCAGTGTGGTGCTGTTCTACTGCGGTATTGCCTTTGCCTATTTCGTGGTTTTCCCGTTGCTTTTTGCTTTTTTCATTGCGATAGCCCCTGAGGGTGTCGCTGTGATGACCGATATAGGTCAGTTTCTCGACTTTATTATTGCGATATTCTTCGCGTTTGGAATTGCGTTCGAGGTGCCGGTCGCAACGTTTCTGTTGATTCTGGCCGGTGCTACGACCGCAGATAGTATGGCCAAAAAACGGCCCTACATCATCGTCGCTGCCTTTGTGATCGGTATGATGCTGACACCCCCCGATATCATTTCGCAGTCCTTGCTGGCACTGCCAATGTGGGCGTTGTTTGAAATCGGCCTGATCATGTCTCGCGTATTTATCAAGCCAAAGCCGCGCGATGAAAGCCACCCGGACTATCAGTTCCACGACGATAGCACTGACGACCCGAGTGAAGCGGAAATGGATGCGATGCTCGATCGCATGGAGCAGGAAGAAGAAGAGAATCTGCGACGACCGGACTGACATTACTCAGCTGGATCACGGCAGAAGCGTAGGGTGCGCTGTGCGCACCGCGTATCTTCAGTTTGTTGAACTGCTCCGGTGCTGACAAATCACAGCTAGAATGAGTGTAGAATGCCCGCCCCCCGACGACGAAACCTCGTGAACACACAGACTGAAGATTGAGAAATAGATGGGTGAAGCCAGAAAAGTCCCGCGAAAACCGACACTACTAATTATTTTAGACGGGTTTGGAGTGAACCCGAGCCGCATCAACAATGCAGTACTGGAGGCCGAAACCCCGCGCCTCGATGAGTATTTTTCCCGGCATAGCCACACCACGCTCGATGCGTGCGGCAGTGCCGTGGGCTTGCCTGATGGCCAAATGGGTAATTCTGAAGTAGGTCATATGACGATGGGCTGCGGCACGATCATGCGCCCGGACCTGGTGCGGATCAATGACGAAATCGCCAATGGCAAATTCTTTCAAAATGCCGCATTGGTTGCTGCAGTCGAGGACGCGGCTGAACGGCAGCGGTCGCTTCACCTGGTCGGCTTGGTTTCCGATGGTGGTGTGCATAGCCACATCGATCACCTAGTCGCGCTGATTGATTTATGCAACCAACACAAGGTGAAGCCCATTGTTCATATGATCACCGATGGCCGTGATACAGCTCAGATGTCTGCTCTGGTTTACCTGCATCAATTTGAGGACAAGCTGGCAGAAGCCGACGGTTGTATCGCGACCCTGTGCGGTCGATACTATGCGATGGATCGTGACCACCGTTGGGACCGAACCGAACTGGCCTGGAAAGCCATGGTAAAGGGTAAGGGTCGCGAGTCCGAAAATGCTTTATATGCGATTGAAGAGGCCTATGCTCGCGGAGAAACCGACGAGTTCATCAAGCCAACGGTGTTGGAGGGCTGTGAGCAGATAGCGGCGGAAGATAGCGTCATTTTCTTTAATTTCCGCGATGACCGGCCGCGCCAGCTAGCTGCGGCATTAAGCCAAGCGCATTTCAAGAAGTTTAAAAGGGGCAAATTTCATGGTGCCAATGTCACCTGCTTGACGGAATATGATCCTAAATTTCTGTTGCCGATCGGGTATGCGCCAGAGCGGCCACAGCATACCCTCGCGTCTGTCGTCAGCCGCGCAGGTTATATGCAGTTTCATTGTGCTGAGACAGAGAAGTACGCCCATGTGACGTATTTCTTCAATGGGGGTAAGCAGAAGCCGTTTGCCGGTGAAGATCATGTCATGGTACATTCTCCGGACGTTGCAACCTACGACTTGAAACCCGAAATGAGTGCAGCTGAGGTGGCTAATAAGGCCATTAAAGCGCTGCGGTCACATAAATACGGCTTTATTCTGGTCAATTTTGCGAATGGCGATATGGTGGGTCACACGGCGGTTCGCGAGGCGATTATCGCTGCCGTCGAAGCCTTAGACACGCATGTCGGTCGTGTGTTGGATGCGGCTGTTGAATCGGGTTATTCGGTGCTGTTGACTGCTGATCACGGCAATTGTGACGAAATGGTCGATCCGGTTACCCAGGAACCACACACTCAGCACACGCTATATCCTGTGCCCTGCATGATTATCGATGAAACCAACTGGCATCTGATGCCGGGTGGGGACCTCAGCTCCGTGGCGCCGACGGTGCTGCAGTTAATGGGCTTGCAACAGCCTTCAGAGATGACTGGTAAAAGTCTGTTGAGAAAGAAGTATTAAAGCGGGCTAGCTAATGTGTCCGATGTCGACCGCTGTGCATGCCTCCTGGATTCGCGTCGGGAACGGCATAGGGTTCCTGCATTAACAGTTGAGCGATGACATCGGCTGGCAAGGGTTTACAGAACAGAAACCCCTGCGCTTCGTTACAGTCAATTTCCTGCAGATAATCCAATTGCTGCTGGGTTTCAACACCTTCGGCAATAACGTTCAAGTTTAAACCCTTGCCCATCGCGACGATGGTGTTGATGATAGACTTGCCGGTATGCTTCATGTTCACTTCCTTTATGAAGGTACGGTCTATTTTTAATGTGTGAATTGGTAGTTTGTGTAAATAGCTCAACGAGGAATAACCGGTACCGAAGTCGTCAATCGCTATATATACGCCTCTTTTACTGATGTTCTTTAGTTTGTGTATGATGCTATCCATGTCGCTCATAATTGTATTTTCGGTGATTTCGATTTCAAGGCAGTGACCTGGAATACCATTATCCCTGAGAACATTGGAGACGTATTTGATAATGTTTTTATCGGCAAGCTGACGAGCCGACATATTGATTGACATACGTATCTCTGGAAGACCAGCATCTCGCCATCTTTTCAGTTCAGCGCAGGCGTTGCTCAGCACCCAATGGCCGACGTCAACAATCATGCCGGTCTCCTCGGCAAATGGGATAAACTCCGCGGGAGTGATGAGTCCGTGTGCCGGATGATTCCAGCGTAACAGCGCCTCGACGCCAACGATGTCACCTGACTTGATATTGATTTGCGGTTGATAAACTAGCTGAAATTCATTATTTTCCAGTGCCTTGTGGATGCCTGTTTCCAGCGAAAGATTCTGGAAATAGGGTGTTGTCATATCAGTGCTGTAGAACTTGAAATTGTTTTTACCTGTATCTTTGACATGATACATGGCGACGTCGGCGTGTTTGATCAATGTGTCCATATCCTTGCCATCGCGCGGAAATATCGATATGCCAATGCTGGCGCTGACATAAAGTTCGTTACCGTTGATGATGAATGGCCCTTTTAAGACTTCATTGATTTTTCCGGCAATTTTGCTGATATCTTCCTTGCCATTACCTATTTTTGGAAGCAACAGCGTGAATTCATCACCTCCGAAACGAGCAAGCGTATCACCTTCTCTAATACAGCTTTTCAAGCGTGTGCTGACTTGTTGTAGCAATTCATCACCAATAACATGACCCAGCGAATCGTTTATATTCTTGAAGCGGTCAAGATCAAGAAACATCACGGCCAGCATCTCCTGTTCACGTTTTGCTTGTGAAATCGCGAGACCAAGGCGGTCTCTTAACAGGGCGCGGTTCGGCAGGTTGGTCAGCAGATCATGATGTGCTTGAAAGTTGATGGTTTCCTCGGCGATCTTGCGCTCAGTGATATCGCGCGCTACGCCGTAAGTGCCTGCGTAGCTTTTTTTTCTCGAATCGCTCTCACTTGTATACATGCCCACAGAACTGAGTTCAACGGGTAGTGTGCGCGTATCAAAAATATGTTGTGAGCTTTCGTCTTTGTATTTCAAGCGTATCTCGACGTTACGCGATGCGCGCTCACCAACACGTCGTTCATTGAAGATATAGCGGGCAGCCTCGAGATCTGTTTGGTATACCAGGTATGAATAGTGTTTTCCGATGAGTTCCTTGGGGTTATAACCCAACAGTGTTTCAATACGGTCGTTAATGAAAGTGAAATGCCCGTCGCGGTCGAGCATATAAATGATGTCGGGCGAGGTATTGACTAAATATCGGTGAAGGCGCTCGGACTCACGTAATTGATCTTGTATTAGTGTGTTTTGTTTTTGCAGATGGATTTCATTTAGCGCATTGTTGATTGTAATGATCAATTCGTCAGTGGCATACGGTTTGCGCAAAAAATCATAAGCGCCCTGTGAGCAGGCGTCTCTGGCTGCTTCGAAAGATGTCTCGCCACTAACGACAATGACGGATGCGCTCATCTGCTCTTGTTTGATGTGACGCATCACGTCATGGCCATTGACATAAGGCATTTGCAGATCCAGCAACACCAGGTCGTATTCTTTCTGGTCAAGGCAGACGATGGCTTCACGACCGCCGATAGCCGTATCGGCATCAATGCCACGTAAAGCGAGCAGGTCTCTCAGGCTCTTTAGTACTATGGGGTCGTCGTCGACGATGAGGATATTCTGTTCATTATGGCTCATTTTCTCTTTACTCTATGGTGCAGTGCGCCCCAGTCTTTCGCGTTCTCTATTGATCAGCAAATACCAGGATAAGCGCTTATTCTTGTATATTTCGTGGCAGTAGTATGTGAAAACTCGTGCCTTTATCGCTGCTCCTGCAGCTGATAGAGCCGTGTAGTTCATTCACAAGATTTTTTACGATTGTAAGCCCCAAACCTGCATGTCCCTCACCTTTTGTTGTTGTTACTGGTGAGAACAGATCAGGTAAAATCTTGGCTGGAATACCCGGCCCGTCGTCGGCAACACAGATCTCAAAGTGTGCTTTTCCATCGACGTTTACCTGGTCTTGAGTGTAGACCATAATCTGGCCCTCTGCAGGAAGTGCCTCAACTGCATTTTTTACCAGGTTCGTATAGATCTGTTTTATCGCGTCCGCGTTGGTCGAGATCGGCGGCATACTTTCATCGAGATTGAGACTGATATCAATGTCATGCGCACCGAACAGGGACGTCTGAAACATGTGCGATAAGTCAGCGATCAGCCCATTGACATCAACCGGAACGCTCTCGCTAATATCGGCCTCAACCGAGATGGGCTGCGCGAGATTTTCAAGCATCGTACTGATGCGCTGGATCTCGGCGCGGATAGTTGCCAGATCCTGTTGCGCTGGGTCATCACCTTCGAGCTGGATGCCAAGTATTTCCAGGTAGTTGTTGATGATAGTCAGAGGGTTACGTACCTCGTGTATGACTTCTCTGGCGCGGGCTTTGAGGAATTTTTCCGGGTCGATTCCCATGTGATCCTCGCGCTGGTTACGAAATTCGGCAAGTGAGGTACTGATGGTGCGCGCTATCTCATTAGCAAAGCGTTTTAACAACCCTTGTTGGTTCGATAACGCGGGTAATTGTGCTTCATCGATTCCCAGCAGCAACGTCCCTATTGCGGCGTTGTGTACGATTAGTGGCATGCAAAACAAACCTTCCTTATTGTTCAGGTCGATCAACTGGCAATCGAGAATGGAGAGATTGTCCGGGTCTTTATTGAATGAATGAATAGCGCGCATTTCCAGCAGAGCATCAGTCACAATGCTGCGACCCGGTTCGAGCGGTATGCTAATGTGTTGCAAGTGGGGATCGTTTTCAGTCGTCGACGTTGCTTGAATCTTGTCATCAGCGGCGTCGTACAGGAAAAGTATACAGTCATTGATCCCGAATAAGACTGCTATATTCTGCTGTAGTGCTTTCAATAGGGCGCGTTTGCCGTCGATGCGTGAGAAGTGTTGGTGAACGCCGTCAAGCATCGCGATATCGCGAATTTGCTCGGCCAGCTTGACCTGCTTCAACTGGTCAGTGGACATGATTTTGTCGATGGTTTCGTTATCGATGTTAATATCGCGTGTTGCGATCCCGAACTTTTCGGCGATTTTTCCGATTTTCTCGTCGCAATTAGCCCGTATCTTCTCTATCAAGTCTGCAGGAAGTCCAAATAACTGTCGCGCGGCATTGTGTGCTTGCTCGGTATTGTCTCTATAGTTGTCATGGCTTATCAGGTTGGCCAGGTTAATGATCTTGACTAATGGATGTGCATCGAGGATTTTAGTGATGGGCTCGTGGTGGTACATGATGGCGTCGGCGAGGAACGGATGGCCATCGCGTAGTACGAACAGTTGAGCACCAACATGGCAGTGGGTGGTGTCGAGCTGATCGCTTTCCATCGTGTGTACATTTTCGTCTTCATCGACGTGAGTTAACTCGGCGGTGTATCTATCCGGGTAGGCAGATTCCATAACCAGCTGACCCGCGTCGTGCAACAGGCCCGCAAACCAGGCTTCGCCGGTATGTTGGTAGTCCGTGAGTTGAGCGAGCTGCTCTGCAACGCAGCCACAATAGATCGAGTGGCGCCAGTGTCGCTTGAGAAAATCCATGCGCTGCTGGCTGCTGCGTGAAAAAAACTGATGAACTGCTGAGGTTATCGCAATGCTTTTGATGGTATTGATACCCAGGCGCGACAGCTGTTTTTCAAGATTTTTCAGGCTTGTGCATTCGTTACCACAAGAAGAAATCACCTTCACGCAGAGAGCGGGATCGTTTTGAATGATGTTGGCCAGCTTGTCGAACGACACGTTCTCATCTTGGCAGGTCTCGAGCAGTTGCACTAGCACGTGCGGCAAGGTAGGCAGTTTATGAATATCTGTCTTCTGAAGTAGTCGTATTGCTTGTTTATGCATCTGGCTGGTGTTTATGTGTTGTCCAGGTATACCCGGAAAAATGGTTGGTAGGCGAACGATGTGATCATGCGTATCTGATGAGCGCCGGAGATTTACATTTTTACTTTTCGATTTTGAATATGCAAGAAACATGTAATATTTTGTAAAAAATAAAACCCGATGGCTTGCAATTTTCTTTAAATTTCAGGCCAGTAGAACTATCAGCCATCGCTACTACCAGGCGATGATTGTAATTTTTGATCGCGCTCACTGGCAGCTGATCAATGCCTGGAGCATTGAAATAAGTTGCTTTTGGGCAGAAAATGACGCCTGGCGCGCATGCCGCGAGAAGGCAGACGCGCACCGCTGTCTGTTTTATTTGATGTTATTTCAGTCAGGTGAAGATAAATCAGCCGGGCTAGCTTGCTGGTAAAATTCAGAGCCTTCATGCAACATAGGGACTAGCGGTGCCATATTGCGTTAAATCCGGTCGTGTTAATCAATCATAGCAGGCAACGATTGGGCCTGAATATTGGCCAACGACTGCATTTGTGTTTCGACACGGCGATGAAGATAACATATTTAAACATGCACATAGCGTAGGAGAGCAAATTGAAACATCTATACACATATAAGGTTTGGCTTTTCATGGCATATATCATGATGGTCGCTGCTAAGGCCCACGCGTACACCGACGATGAGCTGGGTTTTTCAATTGATATCGATGAGAGCTATCAGTTATCGAGGCAGTATGATGTGATCCGATTCCAGTCGGCAGGCAGTGACAATGTTGTCATTATCAAGAACTGGCCAGGCCTTACTGAGGAAATGGCCAAAGACTATCTGTTGGGCGGTTACCAAGATGACGTGATTGCCGTTGTTGCTAGCGGTGACGTAAGCAAGCAGGAAGTCGAAAATGGTTCGGGCTTGTTGGTTGATGTAATGGCGATTGTCCAGCGAAAACTGACGAAAGGTTTGGCTGCGGCTTTTATCGGCAATGATGGTCAGGGTATGGTGCTGCTGGCTGTTGCGGCCGAGAGTGAGTGGGACCAATTTAGATCTGAGGCTAAACAGATTGCATCGAGCGTAGTATTCAAGCAACCTAGTGCCGGCCCTGATGCACGCGATTGGTACTATATGCTGGCAGGAAAAAGCTTGGTATTCCGTGGCGAATCCAGCGATACGAGACGCAAGGAAATTCTCCATCTCTGCGGCGACGGCGGTTTCATGCATCGCCTGGCCACGTCCTCGATGCAGGATTCGGGTACCGGCTCAGCGTTCGGGTTTTCATCGAAGTCCAAATCGGGATCCTGGGAGGTTGTCGATGTTGATGGTGTAAGTCGCTTGGTATTGCACTACGGTGATGGAAGCGAGGAGTCTGCCGCGATTGAAGACAGGGACGGTCGCTTTTCTCTCGATGGGCGAAGATACATCATAGCGAGAACTCGACATTGTCGCTGAGCCGGCAGATCAGCCAATCCATTAATACGGCGGCCGGGTAAACCCGGCCGCTGTCTCTTGATCGTAGCATCACAGCTGCTTTTAAGCCGGCATAGCCCGGATGGGCAAATGTTGTTCGAGCAGACCTGTCGCGCTTCAGGCTGGTCTTCGTGTCCGTAAGCTTTTTCTTCCTCAAACCGTGGTGACAGCGTTTATTTGTCATCATGACGTTGACAAGCGGAGTGATCACCCCAGGAGCCCAGAAGAATCCGCTGTGGGAATCGATCTATAAATTATGCATTTCTTTACATATCGATTGATTAGACCAATAGTTGATACCCGTCAAGTCTGCTAAATTAGAGCATAGTAAAATACTAATTGAGTAGGTTGATGAATATTTTTATTGGTATCTGGGGGTATCTATGAAAGAGTGGTTAGACTTGTTATTTGGAAATGCCAGTGGTTTGATGAGTATGATTGTCATCTTTGGGACGATTGCAGTTGCGGCCTTTCTCGTAACAATGCTGGTGGTTAAATCAAGCCAAGAAAAGTAAGTTTGTTGATATTGGCGAGTGAGAAGTAGCAAGGGAGGGGCTGGCTTATCGCAATTTGGGTAGAACTTTCTCCCTTGCTGCATTTTCGCTTATTGGTGGGCCTGGAAGGACTCGAACCTTCGACCAATGGATTCACTTGTCCCCGGTATTTCTATCGGGAGCGGACTATCTCATCACCCTCAGCTGCCCCATTTTTCAGAACCACTGTTAGAGTGCGGGACGCTTGAACCTGTTATTAAGAACACTCGGTATCTAAACCAGTTCTCAGGTAGTCTCTGCACCTTCCGGAAGTGTACTCCCGGTTTGGCTCAGGGTTGCCAGCAGTCGAATCTTTACTGAGACTGGCTGTTAAGGTTTCCCTGAATTCATCCCGTTCATCTCATTTCTTTCGAAATGAGCGCACCTTTTTTGATGAGTCCACTGCTCTAACCAACTGAGCTACAGGCCCAAAAGAACATAAAGTCATCGATGTAACGCAGTGTCGTTGATCGCTCTATTTTTATCCTATGCGCTCACATGCGTGATGATAGCGTATTGGACTGAGCGCTAACGCGCACGCAACGAATTATATATGAAACTTTTTAGGCAATCATGAAAAATTCGACATTAGGTTTAAATATACGGGCTGCTGTGGGGTATGGCAACACCCGGAGCCTGATGTCATACTCCGGATGTCGAGCCGTACAGATTAATTGTTGCTGTCATCGCCGAGGAAGCTGCGCAGGTGTTCCGCTCGGCTTGGATGACGCAGTTTGCGTAGAGCCTTGGCTTCGATCTGACGAATGCGTTCACGCGTCACATCGAATTGCTTGCCGACTTCTTCCAGTGTGTGATCGGTGTTCATGTCGATGCCGAAACGCATACGCAAGACCTTGGACTCGCGTGCGGTCAACGTCGTCAAGATATCTTTGGTTGATTCACGCAATGACTCGCTGGTGGCGGAGTCGTCAGGTGACTGGATATTTAGGTCTTCGATGAAGTCGCCCAGATGTGAATCCTCATCATCACCAATAGGCGTTTCCATCGAAATTGGCTCTTTGGCGATTTTTAGCACCTTGCGTACCTTGTCTTCCGGCATTTCCATTTTTTCGGCCAGTTCTTCCGGTGTAGGTTCACGGCCCATTTCCTGTAGCATTGCTCGGAAGATGCGGTTCAGTTTGTTGATCGTTTCGATCATGTGGACGGGAATACGGATAGTGCGTGCCTGGTCTGCGATTGAACGCGTGATTGCCTGGCGTATCCACCAGGTCGCATAAGTTGAGAATTTATAGCCGCGGCGGTATTCGAATTTATCGACGGCTTTCATCAGGCCGATATTGCCTTCCTGAATCAGGTCAAGGAATTGCAAGCCGCGGTTGGTGTATTTTTTCGCAATCGAAATGACCAATCGCAAGTTGGCTTCGACCATTTCCTTCTTGGCGCGGCGAGCTTTGGCTTCGCCGATCGACATTTTGCGGTTGATTTCCTTAATTTCGGAGATTCCGAGGCCGTACTCTTTCTCCAATGCAGCGAGTTTTTGCTGTGTCAGCTTGATCTCGGGTGCCACTTCGGCGAGCGCGGGTGAATATTCGTGGCCCGTGCAGTATTCGTCTATCCAGTCGACATTGGTCTCGTTCTGGGGGAAGGTCGTTATCATGATCTTGCGCGGCATACGTGCACGATTAACAGCCAAATCAAGAACATGGCGTTCCAGCATGCGAACGCGTTCGATCGTTTTGTGCAGATCGATCGTTAATCGAGACACCGTGGGTGGTGTGTACTTGAATCCAAGGAACGCAGTGGCCATCGCATGACGCGCCTTCAAGACCGCCTCACGATCGCCTTTGGTGATGGTGTTGGCGGTTCGGGTGTGAGCGCGCCTGATCTTAGAAAACAGCTTTTTTACGTCCTCGGGATCGAGACCGATATCGACGGGTTCGGTTTTTTCGCTGGCTTTTCCAGCAGCGGCAAGTTTGGCTTCCTTGGCCGCGTTTTCCAGAGCTTCGGCTGCCAGGCGGTCGAGTTCCTCGTCGCTTTTGTGAAAGTCAGCCACCAAGTCGCTGAGTCGGTTGTCTCCGGCTTCAACGCCATCCCACATGTTTAGGACGGTGGTGACCGTGTGTGGATTGGTTGCCAACGCTTCCAGAACCTGCTTCAGGCCCTCTTCGATACGTTTCGCGATCTCGATTTCACCTTCGCGTGTCAGCAGTTCGACGCTGCCCATTTCGCGCATGTACATGCGCACCGGGTCGGTCGTGCGACCAAGCTCGGTTTCGATCGATGCGAGTGCCGCTACCGCTTCCTCGGTCGTATCGTCATCCGCTTCACTGACTGAACTGTCACTCAGGATCAGCGACTCGCCTTCCGGGGCGGTTTCGCACACGTTGATGCCCATGTCGTTGATCGTGTTGATGATATCCTCGACCTGGGAGGGGTCCACAATGCCTTCGGGTAGGTGATCATTGACCTCGGAATAAGTCAGATAACCCTGCTCTTTACCTTTTGCAATAAGCAGTTTTAAGCGTGATTTCTGTTCTTTTTCAGTTACTTGTAATGCCATTTGATTGCTGCCAAGCGTGAATGCAATTATTAAACCCAATCGAAAATTTTAACATTTATCGTTCATGAGATCCATCTATGTGGTGATGCTGGTGACGGTTTTCAAGTGCCTTCGATACATGTTGAAAGACGCAATCTATTCTTGCTCATCCTAGCTTTACTCCAAAGGGTCAATGGATCCCCCGTATTTTTCGCCGCCTGACGAGAGATACGGGTAAAGATCATGACTATACCAGACCGTTTCTCGATATAATATGACTGTTCGATGCCCATTCAGTTCTGATAATCGGTCAGTAACCGATCAGCGGCGTTCAGGTGCCGGGATTCCGGTATGGATTCATCATTGCGATGGTGGTCGCGCAAAGAGAGAGAGAAAATTATGGTCAGTCTGGAAACACCTGTTTGTGAGTTTGACAATGATATTGTCGATTTTTCCCTACCGGGCGTCGACGGAAAGACGTGGGACGTTGAATCATGTCGTGGAGAGAACGGCCTACTGGTAATGTTTATTTGCAACCACTGTCCCTACGTGAAAGCGATACGCGAGCGCATCGTGCGCGATACGCGTGAGCTGATGCAGATGGGGGTCAACAGTGTGGCGATCATGTCGAACAATCCAGAGGAGTACCAGGAGGATTCGTTCGAGAATATGAAGCTGGTCGCTGAACAGTACGATTTCCCCTTTCCCTATTTAATCGATGAATCGCAGGATGTGGCTAAGGCCTATGGTGCCGTCTGTACGCCCGATTTCTTCGGTTACAACAAGGACTTGAGGCTGCAATACCGCGGCCGTCTCGATGCCAGCCGCAAGCAAACAGCGGAAGGCGACGTCAGGCGAGACCTGTTCGAAGCCATGAAACAGGTCGCCAAGACCGGGCATGGTCCTGAAGAGCAGATCCCCAGTATGGGTTGCTCCATCAAATGGAAGAGCGAAGCGGCCTGAAAAAATGGTCCGCAAATGAACGCAAATGCGCGCGAATGTTTTGTGGGGTGCGCCATGCGCGCCACGCAACGTGTCCGGATCTTGAATGAATTGTTCGTTTTGTCTAGAGTTGTAATGGCGAGTGTTGCTCGCCGTTTCGCCGCGTGCGCGTTATCTAAGCCAGCATTTCGCTTGGGGCTCATGCGCTGCATGAGCCCCAGCCATCATTAGCGTTATTTGCGTTCATTTGCGGACCCTCTTGAGAAAGTAAAACAGGCCACTCTCCGTCACTCCCTTGCGATAGATCAACTCCTTTGCTTGCCCATTCGGGTGAATTGAGGGAAAATACGCGCCTTTCGCCGCGTCGGGCACGGTAAGATCGCGCAGTTGGAGTGTCTGGCCTGTCGTTTTTATTAAGAATAATCTAAGAATTTCAGCTCCTGAGCAGGGCTTCTATCAATATGCTCAGGATACATAACAGTTTCAAAACTTTTTAAATGGAGAGCACAATGCCTTCACGCAGAGAGCTGGCTAACGCCATTCGCGCCTTAAGTATGGACGCCGTCCAACAAGCCAATTCAGGTCACCCCGGGGCGCCGATGGGTATGGCTGATATCGCCGAAGTCCTCTACAACGACTTCATGAAGCATAACCCGGCCAATCCCAAATGGGTCGATCGTGATCGCTTCATTATGTCCAATGGTCATGGTTCCATGCTGCCCTACTCGTTGTTGCACTTGACTGGGTATGACATGCCATTGGATGAAATCAAGAACTTCCGGCAATTGCATTCGAGAACACCGGGTCACCCTGAGTACGGTTATGCGCCCGGTATCGAGACCACGACGGGTCCGCTGGGCCAGGGTATCAGCAACGCTGTGGGTATGGCGATCGCGGAGCGTGCGCTGGCTGCACGTTTCAACCAGGATGGGCATGACATCGTTGACCACAACACTTATGTGTTCCTTGGAGACGGTTGCCTAATGGAAGGCATTTCGCACGAATCTTGTTCGCTTGCCGGCACGCTGGGTCTGGGCAAGCTGATTGCAATCTACGATGACAACAACATTTCGATCGATGGAGAGGTCGAGGGCTGGTTCACCGATGATACACCGGGGCGCTTCACTGCCTACGGTTGGCATGTCGTGCCTGATGTGAACGGTCACGATGCCGATGCGGTCAAGGCGGCGATCGAACAGGCACGCGCGGTAACGGATAAACCTTCGATCATCTGCTGCAAGACGACGATTGGTTTCGGATCGCCGAATAAGGGTGGTAAGGAAGAGTGCCATGGTGCGCCGCTGGGTGCCGATGAAATCGAACTGACCCGCAAGGAGCTGGGCTGGTCTCACGATGCCTTTGTAATTCCCGATGACGTCTATGCTGGTTGGAATGCCGCTGATAAAGGTGCTGCGGCGGAGGCGGCGTGGAATGAGAAGTTCGCTGCCTATAAAGCGGCTCACCCCGAATTGGCTGCTGAATTCGAGCGCCGCACGGCTGGTGATCTGGCAGCAGATTGGGAAAGCCAGGCCGATGCATTCATCAAATCAGTGGCAGAAAAGGGCGACTCAATCGCCAGTCGCAAGGCGTCGCAGAATGCGATCGAAGGGCTTTCTGCCTTCACCGATTTCATGGGCGGTTCTGCTGATTTGGCCGGCTCCAATCTGACCATCGTTTCGCGCTCGGTACCTATGCGTAGGCAGACTGCTGATGCCAACTACCTTAACTACGGCGTGCGCGAATTCGGCATGGCCGCGATTGTCAACGGTATTTCGCTGCACGGTGGTTTCGTTCCCTACGGCGCGACCTTCCTGATGTTTTCTGAGTATGCGCGTAATGCCCTGCGTATGGCAGCACTGATGCAGATCCAACATATCGAGGTGTTCACGCACGATTCAATTGGTCTGGGTGAAGACGGGCCGACGCATCAGCCGGTCGAGCAGACGGCGACACTGCGTATGATGCCACGGATGTCGGTATGGCGTCCCTGTGATGCCGTTGAAACAGCGGTAGCCTGGAAAGCGGCGGTGATGAAAAAGAACGGACCGACATCGCTGGTTTTGTCGCGCCAGGGGCTGCCCCATCAGGATCGTACCGATGCCCAGATTGCCGATATCGGCAAGGGCGGCTATGTGTTGAAAGATAGTAACGGTGACCCCGACGTCATTGTTATCGCCACCGGTTCAGAAGTCGCGCTAGCGCTAGAAGCCGCCGCGGCATCGGGTAAAAACGTCCGCGTCGTGTCGATGCCATCAACGGATGCGTTCGATGCTCAAGACGAAAGTTACCGGGAATCGGTACTGCCGTCCTCGTGCACGGCTCGCGTGGCTGTAGAAGCCGGTGTGACCGGTTTCTGGCGCAAATATGTCGGCCTCGATGGCGCTGTGATCGGTATTGACACGTTCGGTGAATCAGCCCCAGCGGGTGATCTGTTCAAGCACTTCGGTTTTACCGTGGACAAGGTCGTTGATGCGATAAACAGCGTGGCATAAAGCATTTTGTCCGCCCTGTGTATCGGGCGGACAGTGATATTTCTTACTAAAAATTCAGGAGAATACTATGACTCTAAAAGTCGGCATAAATGGCTTCGGCCGTATCGGCCGTATGGCATTCCGAGCTATTGCAAAAGATTTTTCAGATATCCAGGTAGTAGGTATTAATGACCTGCTGGATGCTGATTATCTGGCGTACATGCTGAAGTACGATTCCGTGCACGGCAACTTCGACGGTGAGATCGCGGTTGACGGCAACAATCTGGTTGTCAATGGTAACAAGATACGCCTGACGGCAGAACGTGATCCAGCAAATCTGGCATGGAGCGATATCGGCGCAGACCTGGTTATCGAATGCACCGGTTTCTTCCTGACCGAGGAGACCTGCCAGAAGCACATCGATGCGGGTGCGAAGAAAGTCGTTCAGAGTGCGCCTTCAAAAGACGGTACACCGATGTTCGTCTACGGTGTTAACCACGAAACCTACGCAGGTCAGGCTATCGTATCTGCCGCTTCCTGCACCACTAACTGCCTGGCGCCCATCGCCAAGGTTCTTAATGACAAGTGGGGCATCAAGCGCGGCCTGATGACAACGGTTCATGCAGCGACTGCTACCCAGAAGACTGTCGACGGTCCTTCGATGAAAGACTGGCGTGGTGGCCGCGGTATCCTGGAAAACATCATTCCGTCATCAACAGGTGCCGCCAAGGCTGTCGGTGTGGTACTGCCTGAACTGAATGGCAAACTGACCGGCATGGCGTTCCGCGTCCCGACATCCGACGTTTCCGTTGTTGACCTAACCTGTGAGCTGGAAAACGAAGCTTCGTATGACGATATCTGTGCTGCAATGAAGGCCGCCTCAGAAAGCGGTGACATCAGCAAGACACTGGCCTACACCGACGAGAAGGTAGTATCGACCGACTTCCGTGGTTGTGGCTCCTCTTCGATCTTCGACGCTGGAGCGGGTATTGCGCTGGATGGTACGTTTGTCAAGCTCGTTTCGTGGTACGACAACGAGTATGGTTATACCTGTAACATGCTCAGGTTCGTCGAGCACGTAGCGGCAAACTAGTCTAAGCGGATCTTTTGTCCGGGAGCGGCGTTGCGGCCCGAATTTGAAATGCTCATGTGCTCGTCTGCACACTCCGCTTTCAAAACCGAGCCGCGCCTTGCTCGCGAGCAAAATCTCTCGCTTAGAAAGTAATTGATAGAGTCTAAGCCAGCCCGATTTTGTACGTCGGGCTGGTGTTTTTAAAGTCAGTGGCAACGAGTGTTGTTCGTTAAGTAGAAAAACTTAACAAACATCATTCAAAAAGTATTCAGGAGTTTCAAAATGTCCTTCATCAAACTCACAGATCTCGATTTGGCGGGCAAGCGCGTTTTGATCCGCGCTGACCTCAATGTGCCGGTTAAAGACGGCAAAGTAACTTCAGATGCGCGAATTGCCGCGTCTATGCCGACCATTGAACATTGCGCCAAGGCGGGTGCCAAGGTCATGGTGATGTCACACCGCGGCCGTCCGGAAGAAGGCAAGGTAGACGAAGAGAACTCGATGCAACCGATTGCAGATGATATATCTGCCAAACTCGGAAAGGACGTGCGTCTGATCAAGGACTACCTCGATAGTGTTCCCGAGGTTGCCGACGGCGAAGTGGTACTGTTCGAAAATGTACGCTTCAACGCGGGTGAAAAGAAAGACGACGAGGCGCTTTCGAAGAAGTACGCCGCTCTGTGCGACGTATTTGTGATGGATGCTTTCGGTACTGCGCATCGCGCCCAGGCGTCGACGCACGGCGTCGGTGTCTTCGCACCGGTGGCCTGTGCCGGTCTGTTGCTGAGCGACGAGTTGGATAATCTGGCCAAGGCATTGGCGGAGCCGGCGCGTCCGATGGTCGCAATCGTCGGTGGTTCCAAGGTATCGACCAAGCTAACCGTGCTCGAAGCGCTGTCTGAGAAAGTCGACCAACTGGTCGTCGGTGGCGGTATCGCCAACACTTTTCTGAAGGCCACGGGACACAACGTCGGCAAATCGCTGTGCGAAAACGACCTGGTTGACACGGCGAAGGCGCTGATCGATAAGATGCAGGCGCACGGCGCAACCATTCCGATCGCGACCGATGTGGTTTGCGGCAAGGAATTCAGCGAAACTGCCGAGGCCACGCTGAAATCCGCCGATGCTGTAGAAGATGACGATATGATCTTCGATATCGGTCCGGATTCTGCCAACGAACTGGCGGATATCATCAGCAAGGCCGGTACGATTGTCTGGAACGGCCCGGTCGGTGTGTTTGAGTTCGATCAGTTCGGTGAAGGCACCAAGATCGTTTCGATGGCGATAGCGAATTCCGACGGTTTCAGCTTGGCCGGCGGTGGTGACACCATTGCTGCGATCCAGAAGTATGACATCTACGACAAGGTGTCCTATATTTCCACAGCCGGCGGCGCTTTCCTCGAATATCTCGAAGGCAAAACCTTGCCTGCAGTGGCGATGCTGGAAGCGCAGGCTGAGAAGTAGAGCGAGCTGCGACGGGTGATTGGTTAGTGAGACAGGATAATCAGGTGCGAATTTTATTCAAGCCGCGTCGCTAGCCACTCGAAACCAAACCATGCGCAGGACCAAGATAGTCGCGACGCTGGGCCCCGGCTCGTGTTCGCCCGATGTGATCGAAGCAATGATTCGTGCGGGCGTAGATGTGTTTCGTCTTAATTTTTCTCATGGAACACACGAGGAACAACGCCAACGCCATGCATTGATACGTGCGTGCAGCGAAAAAGTCGGCCGCGTCGTCGGTGTGTTGGCAGATTTGCAGGGCCCGAAAATACGCACAGGCCGTTTCGTCGATCGGCGCGTGCAACTGATTCGCGGTGAGCGTTTTATTCTGGATGCAGATCTGGGTGATGATGAAGGCACGAACGAGCGTGTTGGCATCACCTACAAGGATCTGCCGAAAGACGTCAGGCCCGGCCATCTGTTGTTACTCGACGACGGTCGGGTCGAGCTCGAGGTCGTCGAGGTCCAGGGCAATCAGATTCACTGCGTTGTCGGCTACAGTTGTGAATTGTCCGACAACAAGGGCATCAACCTGAAAGGTGGCGGGCTGTCAGCGCCGGCTCTGACTGACAAAGACAAGCAGGACATCAAGGCGGCGGCAGCGCTTGGTGTCGACTATGTTGCATTGTCGTTCGCGCGTTCGGCAGAGGATGTGCATCGTTGCCGTGATTATGTGCGTAAGGCTGGCAGTGATGCCGGCATCGTCACCAAGGTCGAGCGTGGCGATGCAATCGACAACATCGACGAGATCATCGTCGCTTCGGATGTGATCATGGTGGCGCGTGGTGACCTCGGTGTAGAACTCGGTGATGCCGAGTTGCCGGCAATACAGAAGAGCTGTATCAAGAAAGCGCGTGACCTGAACAAGGTTGTGATCACGGCGACGCAGATGATGGAATCGATGATCGACAATCCGATTCCGACGCGCGCCGAAGTGTTCGACGTGGCCAATGCCGTGCTGGACGGGACCGACGCGGTCATGCTGTCCGGTGAGACGGCGGTCGGTCGCTACCCCGTCAAGGTGGTGCAGGCGATGAGCCGTATCTGCGAGCACGCCGAGCAGCAGTCCGCAGCGCGATTGTCGGATCATCGCGTTCACCTTATGTTCGGCAGGGTTGATGAGGCCATCGCGATGGCTACAATGTATACCGCGAATCATCTCGATGTGGCGGCGATCGCTTCATTGACGGAATCAGGCGCTACCGCGCTGTGGATGTCGCGCATCAGTTCGGGTATTCCGATTTATGCGCTGACCCGGCACCACAAAACGCAACGCAAGGTGGCTCTGTACCGGGGAGTTTATCCGGTCAACATCGAGAACAACCGGATTGGGCCGATTAATGTGACCCAGAGCGTCATCGATGTGTTGTTGAGCAGGGATATCGTATCCAAAGGTCAACGGATCATTATGACGCGCGGTGACCTGATGGGCGAAAAGGGGGCGGGTACCAATGCGATGAAGATCGTGGATATCCCTGCGTAGAAAAATTTCAACGGTATTAATATCAAGCGTAAAACTACCAAATTTTAGGAGAACTAAAATGGCTTTAATTTCAATGAGACAATTGCTGGACCACGCCGCCGAGAACGACTACGGTATGCCGGCATTCAACGTAAACAACATGGAGCAGGTGCATGCGATCATGCAGGCTGCCGATGAAACCAACAGCCCAGTGATCATGCAGGGTTCAGCGGGTGCACGTTCCTACGCGGGCGAGCCGTTCCTGCGCCACCTGATCAGCGCCGCTATCGAAATGTATCCACACATCCCGGTGGTCATGCACCAGGATCATGGTTCGGAGCCGGCTGTATGCCTGCGTTCGATCCAGTCCGGTTTTAGCTCGGTAATGATGGATGGCTCGCTGAAGCCAGACATGAAGACACCATCGAGTTACGAATACAACGTCGAAGTGACCCGCAAGGTGGTTGACATGGCACACGCCGGCGGTGTTTCCGTCGAAGGCGAGCTCGGCTGCCTGGGTTCACTCGAAACCGGTGAAATGGGTGAAGAAGACGGCCACGGTGCCGAGGGCAAGCTGGATATGGATATGTTGCTGACAAGCGTAGACGAAGCAGCTGACTTCGTCGAAAAGACCGGCGTCGATGCACTGGCGATCGCGATTGGAACCTCGCATGGCGCCTACAAGTTCACAAAGGAGCCGACCGGTGAAATACTGCGCATCGACCGCATCCGTGAAATCCATGCGCGCATTCCCAACACCCACCTGGTGATGCACGGTTCATCCTCGGTACCGCAGGACTGGTTGGAAGTTATCAACAACTACGGCGGTGATATGGGCCAGACCTATGGTGTACCGGTTGAAGAAATTCAGGAAGGCATCAAAAACGGTGTCGCCAAGGTCAACATCGATACCGACCTGCGCATGGCCTCAACCGGCTCGATCCGCAAGCATCTGTCCGATAATCCGTCCAACTTCGACCCGCGCAAGTTCCTGAAGGAATCGACCGCCGGCATGAAGGAAATCTGCAAGGCCCGCTACGAAGCTTTCGGTTGTGCCGGTAATGCATCCAAGATCACACCGGTCTCGCTGGAGAAAATGGTAGGGTTCTACCAATAAGACCTGTGGCGTGATGCACACTGAAAGAGGGGGCTTATGCCCCCTTTTTGCTTCCAGTGATATGCTCAGGTTGCAGTTTAGATCATCAATAAAAACAACAACGAGAGTCCGCAAATGAACGCAAATAAACGCAAATATTTTTTTGGTTTTGCTGCGCAATAGAAAAACTCAAACATTCACAAGCCATTAGCGTGCGTAGGCGTTAATTTTCGGATTGGAAAACACGATTGAAGCCATAGCACCTTAGTGTTTCAGATGCGCAGCATCAAAGCTCAGAATTATTAGCGTTTATTTGCGGACTAACAACATGATTGAAACGATAACCGAATTTACCGGCACGTTAGCTGGTTTTCTGTGGAACAATGGCGTGACCATGTTGATTCTGGTCGGTACCGGTCTGTATCTGACGATACGCCTGCGTTTCGTGCAGCTGACCGGCTTTCGTCATGGCTGGGTGCTGATATCAGGCAAACTCAGTCGCGATAGCGATAGCGGCGAGGTCAGTCATTTTCAGGCCCTGTCAACAGCGCTGTCGGCCACCGTCGGTACCGGAAATATCGCCGGCGTCGCGACGGCGATTTCGCTGGGTGGTCCGGGCGCGTTGTTCTGGATGTGGGTGACCGCATTCGTTGGTATGGCGACCAAGTTTACCGAAAGCACGCTGGCGTTGAAGTTCAGAGAAGTGGATGCGGACGGCACCATCGCCGGCGGACCGATGTACACCTTGCTGCACGGCCTGAAGATGAAACGCACGGCGGCCCTGTTTGCCGTGTTCGCGTTAGTCGCGTCGTTCGGTATCGGCAACCTGGTGCAAGCGAATTCGGTGGTCGATGGTCTGACCTATATTTGGCCTGATTTTAAAGCCCATGGCTGGGTAATCGGCACCGTGCTTTCGCTGCTGGTGGGTTCGGTGATCATTGGTGGCGTGCATCGCATCGCGGTCGTTGCCAGCGCCATCGTTCCATTTATGGTGATCATCTATGTCGTATCGGCGCTGGCGGTATTGATCCAACACGCCGCTGAGATACCCTCGGCGCTGCTGACAATATTCAATCTTGCCTTGAATCCCTGGGCCGCGGGGGGTGCCGCCGTAGGAGAGGCGATACGCTGGGGAGTGGCGCGCGGACTGTTCTCCAATGAGGCCGGGTTGGGCTCATCGCCGATGGCGCATGCGGCTGCGCGCACCAACGAGCCTGTGCGTGAAGGCCTGGTTGCGATGATGGAGCCGTTTATCGACACCATTGTGATCTGCACGATGACCGGATTGGTTATTGTATTAAGCGGTGCCTACCTGACAGCCGATGATGGCATCGTCGGCGCCGCACTAACGGCCTACGCGTTCAATCTGAATTTCGGTGATTTTGGCGCTATGATCGTCGGCTTCGGCTTGTCATTGTTCGCTTTTTCGACGATGATTGCCTGGTCCTACTATGGCGACCGTTGCGCACGCTTTTTGTTCGGCAAGAAAGCGGTGTTGTACTATCGCATCGTCTTTACGCTGGCTATCATCGTCGGCGCTGCTGTGCCGCTTAAGCTGGTTTGGAATATCGCCGATATTACGACCATACTGATGGCGTTGCCGAACCTGCTCGCGCTGTTCTTGCTGGCAGGTCTGGTACAGCGCATGAAATCGGACTATTTCGGTCGTCTGCAGGGATGAGCACAGTAACCGATTGATTTCATTTAACCGCAGAGGCGCAAAGACGCAGAGGATTAATTTTTTGTGTAGGAGCGGCTTCAGCCGCGAATCGCTGGTTTTCGCGGCTGAAGTCGCTCCTACGATTTTACACTCAAATAACTCTGCGCCTTTGCACCTCTGCGGTTGGTCATATTTTTAACAGTTAATAGGAGATGCTCATGATCCAGATCGCAGAAGGCCTGGAATACGAAGATCAGATCACCGGCGACGGTGACGAGGCAGTGCCGGGCAAGACGGTCGAAGTGCACTACACCGGCTGGCTGACCGACGGTAAAGAATTCGATTCCAGTCATAGACGCAACGACACCTTCAGCTTCAAGCTGGGTGGTGGTCAGGTGATCCAGGGCTGGGACCAGGGTGTCGCCGGTATGAAGGTCGGTGGTGTACGCAAACTGACCATCGCCCCCGAGTTTGGATACGGTGCCCGTGGCGCCGGTGGCGTAATACCGCCGAATGCAACACTGATATTCAAGGTGGAACTGGTCAGCGTGAGTTAGCCGGCATTTCTCATCAGGCGGCGTAGAGTGCTAATAAGACATTGGCTCTTTTGATAAAGCTCGGATGATCGTAAATACAGTGTGTTTTTCAGGCATGCCTGTCACGGTTCAGGCTGGTCTTCGTGTCCGTAAGCTTGCTCTTCACTCAAACCGTAGCTATTGCTATGCTTTTCGCTCCAGAGCAGCGCTTACGAACACGGGCGAGTCGTTCCAATACACGAAGGGGTTCGGGCGCATGCAGGAGCGACTTTAGTCGCGATTTCGGCCGAAATTCGCGATTAAAGTCGCTACAGACCCTCTCCTGCAAATCGTATGTGGATTCATTGCTACAACGTTCGAGTAGCGATCGCGTCGATTAGTGCGTCCGACAACTGACTGCGATTGAATTCCTGAAGATAAACGCCACAGTCGAGCTGTTCCCTCAGGTCGGTCGCATTGTCCATCTGTCCATCCGGGTCGTCATTCAGCTTGTTGAGTACAATGCCGGCGAGTTCGAGGCCGCGCGTCCTGATCGCCTCGACATTCAGCAAAACCTGGTTCAATACACCCAGCGTGTTTTCGGCAACCAGCAGCACCGGCAGCTGTAACGCCACGGCCAGATCGGCGTTCAGTCCGTCCCCGGTTATTGGCGAATAGAAGCCGCCGGCGCCTTCCACCAGCAGGAAGTGGCCTTCGCTGTTATCCAGGCATGCGTCAACGAGCTGTTCAGTAGTAAGCTGCGTATGGGCCAATCGGGCCGCGCGAGCCGGTGAAATTGGCGGTTGAAAGCGGTACGGACAGACATCCGCCAACGTGCCGCCGTATGCAGCGGCTTGCATCAAGGCCTGCGCGTCGCTCGGCAACAGCTCACCCTGCACGAAGTCGCAGCCCGATTCGACCGGTTTGCGCGGTACAACCGGAAACTGTTTTTCTGTTAGTGCTTTTGCCAGCAGCACGCCGATATAGGTTTTACCGACACCGGTGCTGGTACCGGTGATGAAGATGCCTGGCAGCGATGGCGTTTGCCTGATCATCCTAGATTCCGCAGTTGAACACAGATTTAACGCTGCACCGCTAGCGTCAGGGCAAGGCGCGACTTGCAGCTAATGGCCGTCGTCCTTGGCAAAAGTTGCAACGCCGCCATGGCGCTAGCGGAGCGGCGATAAACTGTGTAGCGACTCACCCGTTGGGTGAACGTAAAATACTGCATAACTTTTCGAATAATCATAGAGTTGACTAGAAGTAATAGCGATCAACTGCGGAATCTAGGATCATGCGTTACTCGATCAACAGCTTTCTCGCCTGTTGGTATTTCGCCGCGGTTTTTTCGGCAATATCGGTGGGCAATTCCGGTCCGGGAGCGGTCTTGTTCCAATCCAGCTGCTCAAGATAGTCGCGCACGAACTGTTTATCGAAGCTGACCGGGCTGGTACCGGGCTGATACGCGTCGACCGGCCAGAAACGAGAAGAATCCGGGGTCAGTACTTCATCGATCAGCGTTAAGGTCCCGTCCCGGTCGAGGCCAAATTCAAATTTGGTGTCAGCGATGATGATACCGTGCTCGCGGGCGTAATCGGCTGCTTCGCGGTAAAGGCGCAGGCTGGCATCGCGCACCTGAGCAGCAATCTCTGTGCTGAGCAATGTTTCAGATGCGGCGAAATCAATATTCTGATCGTGTGAGCCGACACTGGCTTTGGTCGAGGGTGTATAAATGACCTCGGGCAAGCGATCGGCGATTGTTAGGCCGGGCGGCAGCGCAATACCGCAGACGGCCCCGGTTTGTTGATAGTCTTTCCAGCCTGAGCCGATCAGATAACCGCGGACGATGGCTTCGACTGGTAGTGCCTTGAGTTTTCTAACAATCATCGCGTGATGCTCGACTTCAGCGCGTTCAGCTGCGTCGGGTAGCGCTTGCTCGAGTGGCATGGTGCTGAGATGGTTAGGGATAATATGCGCCAGCTTTTGCATCCAAAAGCGGGTGACCTGGTTCAGGATCATGCCTTTGCCCGGGATGGGCGTCGGCATGACGACGTCGAAAGCGGAGATGCGATCGGTCGTGACGATCAGCATATGACGGTCATCGATATCGTAGATATCCCGGACTTTGCCTTTGTGCAGCAGTGGCAGGCTCTTGATGTGACTTGTGTATAGCGCTTTTGGCATAGTGATGATTTAAGATGCGTGTCTGATCAGTATTTAATGGAAGAGCGTTATTCTACGCGGAGTTACAGATGACAACAAAGCAATCCGAGTCGGACCGTGATGGCATAAAAAACGTCAGCGTCGTCACACACGTCAGCTTCGAGAACCTGGGGAGCTTCGAACAAATCCTCAGAGAAGCTGGATACACGATCAACTATATCAGTGCCAGCAGTGGGGGCTTGACCGAAATCCGGCCGCAATCGGATGACTTGCTGATCATTCTAGGCGGACCGATCAGCGTCAATGATGTCGATGCGTATCCGTTTCTGCGAGCCGAACTCGAGCTGCTCAATGAGCGCTTGTCTGTAAATAAGCCAACCCTGGGCATTTGTTTGGGCGCCCAGTTGATTGCCAAGGCGCTGGGGGCAGCGGTGTATCCCGGTTCCGTGAAGGAAATCGGTTGGTCGCCGATTCAGTTGAGCGATGGTGGTAGCCGCTCTGCGCTGCGACATCTCGTCGGTGAAGATGTCTGTGTGTTGCACTGGCATGGCGAAACTTTCGATCTGCCCGATGATGCTGGACTGTTGGCATCCAGCCAAAGCTATCCTCACCAGGCATTCGACTACGGCAATACGCTGGCCTTGCAGTTTCATCCGGAAGTGACGCAACGCGGGCTCGAACCGTGGTTTGTCGGCCATGCCGTCGAAATTCAACAGACCGACGGTATCTCCGTGTCCCAACTGCGTGCTGACAGCGCGCGTTATGCCGATACTCTACAGGCACGTGGCTACCGCTTTCTGCTGGAATGGCTCGACGATGTGTCCGAACAAGCCTCCGCGTGAACGCCCGCGCGATCAGCAAGCAATTGAGAACACTTGCTGATGCCGAGATTGCGTGCCATTCGCAAGGTTTTTTCAAGACAGGCAAGGGCGAATACGGTGAAGGCGACCGTTTTTTAGGTATACGCGTCCCGGAATTGCGACGATACATCAGGCAGTTTCGTGACGTTGCACTCGATGAGGTGTTGCGCTTGCTCGCTTCTGACTACCACGAAGAACGTCTGTTCGCATTGCTGTTGTTGGTCGATCAGTTCAAACGGGGCCCGGACCCGCAGCGGCGCTGGATATACCAGCACTACCTGGCCAATACGCACCACATCAACAACTGGGACCTGGTCGACTGTTCCGCCGACAAGATCGTTGGGGTCTGGCTGCAGCAACGCAGTCGTAAGCCGTTGTATCGATTGGCCAGGTCGACATCGCTGTGGGAGCGGCGGATCGCGATAATGGCAACATTCCATCTGATTCGGCAACACGACTTCGAAGATGCGTTAGCGATTTGCGAATTGTTGCTCAACGATGAGGAAGACCTGATTCACAAAGCCGCGGGGTGGATGTTACGTGAGATCGGCAAGCGCGATACCGCCGTGGAAATGGCGTTCCTCGATGTCCATTACGCCGTCATGCCGCGCACGATGTTGCGTTATGCGATTGAACGCTTGCCGGAAGCCGACCGGCGCGCTTATCTGATCGGAAAAAGGGCTTCCCCTGATTACTGACAGGGGTAATGAGTCCGCGAACAACGCAAATAACGCCAATAAGTCTTTATCATTAGCATTTTTGCGTTAGTCGCGTATTTCGCGGACTAAATTATCATGATCTGTTGGCAGATCGTCCAGGCGATTTGAATGACGGATGTCCCTGATTTTCCCGTCCTTTTCTTTATCAAGCGCTTTCGCTAAAATAATATGCCTTGTCCGCAGTTTGAGCTGACATCTGGCGTGCGGCAACAAGGTGTCAGTATTCTGAGATAGTCTATTTAAATCAGTTGGTTAGTCCGGCTGTTCGGATAATTTTGGGTAAAAAATGAGCACCACACAAGATCTGCAGATTCGTTACGGTTTACCTGAGAAACAGGGCCTGTATGACCCAGCGATGGAAAAGGACAGTTGCGGTGTCGGGTTCGTGGCGCAAATCAAAGGCCTTGCCAGCCACCAGATACTTAGAGATGCGAACCATATTCTACAACGCATGGTGCACCGCGGCGGTTGTGGATGTGAACCCAATACGGGTGATGGTGCCGGCATCCTGACCAGTTTGCCTTACGAATTCCTCGGGCGTGTGGCGCGCGACGATTTGGGCGTCGCATTGCCGCAAAAGGGTCGCTTCGCTGCCGGCAATGTTTTTTTGCCTGTCAACGAGGCATCCCGCGCGCATTGTAAAAAATTCGTCGAGCAGATGATCGCCGAACAGGGGCAGCAGCTGTTGGGCTGGCGTCAGTTGCCCATCGATACCGACGGCGCCGATGTCGGCCCGACCGCGCGTCAGTCGCAGCCGCACATGGAGCAGCTTTTCATCGCTGCTGCCAATGGGATCGAGGGCGATGCCTTTGAACGCCAGCTGTACATCATTCGCAAGCGCAGCACGCACGCGCTACGCGGCGATAAAAACATCGAACAGAGTAAGTTGTTCTACATCTGCTCGCTGTCGACCAAGGTGATCATCTACAAGGGCATGCTGACCGCACACCAGGTCAAGCCTTTTTACACCGACCTGCAACAAAACGACTACACAGCCCATTTGGCGATGGTGCATTCGCGCTTCAGCACCAATACCTTCCCGTCGTGGGACCGCGCTCAACCTAACCGCTTCATGAGTCACAACGGTGAAATCAATACGCTGTTGGGCAACAAAAACTGGATGGCGGCGCGCCAGGGTGTGGTTGAATCAGACCTGTTCGGCGACGACATCAAGAAATTGTTCCCGATCGTCGAAAAAGACTGCTCCGATTCCGGCACTTTCGATAACGTACTCGAATTTCTATTGATGTCGGGTCGAACGCTGCAGGAAGCGGTGATGATGATGGTGCCCGAGGCCTGGCAGCAAGACGTCAATATGGATGAGTCCAAACGGGCTTTCTATCGTTTTCACTCGGCTCTGATGGAACCTTGGGACGGTCCTGCATCGATCGCCTTCACCGATGGCCGTTACATTGGTGCGGTGCTCGATCGCAATGGGCTGCGCCCGAGCCGTTATTACCTGACCCACGATGACCGCGTTATCATGGCGTCGGAGGTCGGTGTGCTCGAGGTCGATCCCGCCAACGTCAAATTCAAAGGCCGTTTGCAGCCCGGCAAGATGTTCCTGATCGATTTCGATAAGGGTGAGTTGATCTCGGATGAGGTCCTCAAAGGCGATTTTGCCGCGCGTCTCCCCTACACCGAATGGCTCAAAAACCAGGAAATCAAGCTGGCAGACCTGAAGCCAGAGCAGGAGCCGCATGGCTTCCATCCCGAAACCCTGTTGGAGCGCATGCAGGCCTTTGGCTATACCGTTGAAACCATGCAGTTCATGTTGATTCCTCTGGTGCAGGAATTGCGCGATCCGGTCGGTTCGATGGGTAACGATACCGCGTTAGCCTGTCTGTCCGATAAACCGCGCATGATCTACGATTATTTCAAGCAATTGTTCGCGCAAGTCACCAATCCAGCGATCGATTCGATCCGTGAAGAGGTCGTGATGTCGCTGGAGTGCTATATCGGGCCGGAAGCGAACCTGCTCGACACCACCGAGCAACACGCAAACCGGCTGCGTGTGCCGCATCCGATCCTCAACAACGAGGAACTGGAAGCGCTCAAGCACATGAATTATCGCGACTGGCGCAGCCTGACGATCGATATTACCTACGACAAGTCGGAAGGTCCCGACGGACTGTCCAAAAGCCTGGAAAATATCTGCTTCCAGGCAACCGAGGCCATCAATGACGGTTACAGCTTGATTGTGCTGTCCGACCGCAATCTCAGTGAGGATCGCGTCGCGGTGAGCACGCTGCTGGCCGTCGGCGCAGTGCACCACCATCTGGTCGATAACCGGCTGCGTACACGCATCGGTATCGTCGTCGAAACCGGCGAGGCGCGCGAGGTGCACCACCACTGCCTGTTGGTGGGCTATGGCGCCGATGCGATCAATCCCTACCTGGCCTTCGAAGCCCTGTTCCAGGCCAAACGTGACGGTCTGTTGTCGGCGGATGAATACCCCAATGATGAATCCATCGTCGCTGATTACCGCAAAGGTGTGGTCAAAGGGATGTTCAAGGTCATGGCCAAGATCGGTATCTCGACCTTGCAGTCCTACAAGGGAGCGCAGATTTTCGAAGCGGTCGGCCTCGGTGAAGGCGTTGTCGATCGCTGCTTCAAAGGCACCGTCAGCCGTATCAAGGGCGTTGAACTCGATGTGCTCGCCGAAGAGGCCTTGCGCCGTCATGAACTGGGCTATCCCAGCCGAGATGTCGTGCGTTTGCCAGTGCTGCCCAACCCGGGTGATTTTCATTGGCGTTCCGGCGGCGAGTTGCATATGTGGAATCCCGACACGATCGCCAATCTGCAGGCAGCGGCGCGCACCAACAGTAGAGACGCGTATCAACGCTTTGCCGATTTCGCCAACAACGAAGCCACCCGACGTGCGACTCTGCGCGGCTTGCTGAAGTTCAAGGAGGGCGCTAATGGTGGACCGATAGCGCTCGATGAAGTTGAACCGGTCAAAGAGATCGTCAGGCGCTTTTCGACCGGCGCGATGAGCTTCGGCTCGATCTCCGCAGAGAGCCATGAGACGCTTGCAGTGGCGATGAATCGTCTCGGCGGCAAATCCAACACCGGTGAAGGTGGTGAGGATTCGGAACGCTTTGCTCCGTTACCGAATGGCGATTCCAAACGTTCTGCGATCAAGCAGGTCGCATCCGGTCGTTTTGGTGTTACCAACTGGTATCTGACGAATGCGGATGAATTGCAGATCAAGGTTGCACAGGGCGCCAAGCCTGGTGAGGGTGGCGAACTGCCGGGCGGCAAGGTCGACGTTAATATCGCACGTATCCGTCATTCGACACCGGGTGTTGGCCTGATCAGCCCGCCGCCTCACCATGATATCTATTCGATCGAAGACCTGGCGCAGTTGATCCACGATCTGAAAAATTCCAACCCGTCGGCGCGCATCAGCGTCAAGCTGGTGTCTGAAATCGGTGTGGGTACAATTGCGTCGGGTGTTGCCAAGGCCTATTCCGACCATATCGTGATCGCCGGTCACGACGGCGGCACCGGGGCGTCGCCGCTGACTTCGGTCAAGCACGCCGGTTTGCCGTGGGAGCTGGGCGTGGCTGAAACGCATCAGACCCTGGTAATGAATGATCTGCGTTCTCGCGTTGCGCTGCAGACCGATGGCCAATTGAAAACGGGCCGCGATATCACGATTGCCGCGTTGCTCGGTGCCGAGGAGTTTGGCTTTTCCACCGCGCCGCTGATCACGCTGGGCTGTATCATGATGCGCAAGTGTCACTTGAACACCTGCCCGGTCGGCATCGCGACGCAGGATCCGGATCTGCGTAAGAAATTCAAGGGCGAACCCGAGCACGTGGTCAACTATCTGTTTATGGTGGCTGAGGAAATGCGCGGTTACATGGCCCAGCTGG
>JABDQW010000025.1 GCA_013042055.1 Gammaproteobacteria bacterium
ACCTGGCACAAGCCGGCGATCATCGATGAAGCCGAGCTCGCCACGGATTTTATCTCGATGATCCATGAGCACAGGACCTGGTACCCACCGCGCAAGCTGCCGTTCGATCCGATCGGCCTTGCGAATAAAGCAGACATACCGGTTAACGATGCCCGCACCAAAATTATCGGCGCCTCCTATGAAGATGCAATCGATTCACTGGCGGCCAAGATCTGGATGATCGACAATGCCGAATACACCGTCGACCTGGTGTATTACATTTTCAAACGCGATACTGCAGGTTATGCCATCCTCGGTGCGCTGTGCAATGCGGTCAAGCGCGGTGTCGATATCCGCATCATGGTGGATTCGGCCGGTTCGATACATCCGAACCACAACGAGCTGCGGGCACTGGAAACCTGTGCTGAGGACGCGGGTTTTATCCGGGATGAACTCGGCAACCCGACCGAACTCCGGGCCCGGGTTCAGGTGGTGATTATCAATGCACTGTCAAAAGTGTTCGTGCGCATGAACCGACGCGCGCACGACAAGCTGATCGTGACGGATGGCCATGTTGCAGACAGGGCCATCGTTATGACCGGCGGGCGCAATGTCTCGGTGGCTTACCATGGCATCCACAATGATGGCTCGCCCGATCCAACGGCTTACCAGGATGTTGAGATCATTCTCCGGCCGAATCCGGAACGTAGCGAGGAAACCGACACCGTGGGTGATGTCACGACTTACTACTACACGATGCTGTTCCTGCATTCCGGCAACCGGCGACTGCGGCCACTGAGCGATGATGAAGCGCTGGAATGGGAAGGCGACTATTACGCGCAGGTTTACCGGCAGGAACGGGACCAGGCGCAGCAAAGCCTGGCGTTGGTCAGAAGCCTGCCCGATTTCAAGGCAAGCCTGGACAAAATGCCTGCCTACATGAACGAAGGCTACCGAACATCGTGGGTACGTCTGGCACACGAACTGGGCAACCTGCGCAACCCGAAGGCGGTCACCGGTGTCGAGGAGAACCTGCGGCGCAACCCCAATTCCATCCAGACACTCAAGTTCAAGATTACCGACCTGGTCGATCCGTCATCACGGTATCGTATCGTATCGCCGTATTACTTCGTTGCTCGTTATTACGATGAGGACGGCAACGAGATCTTCGATGGTGTCAAAGAACTCCACCAGTGGCTGGAAGCAAACCCTGAAGGCTCGCTCGAGCTGGTGACCAACTCGGTGCTGACGACCGACAACTTCCTGACCCAGGCGGTCATCGACATGGACACGGCACCGCGCCTGCTGCTGTCTCCCGAGTTGCTCGAGCAATGGTTGTCTTCTTTGGAAAAAGGCGAATTCAACCCTGAACTGGTCGAGAGCGAGGCCTGGAAACAGATGGTCAATAATCCACGTATCAAGATCTACGAGACCGGTAAACTCGACTCCGTGCTGCTCGGCGGCGACAAGCACTACGGTAAGCTGCACGCAAAATACATCATGGCCTACGGCTATGGCTTTGTCGGTACCACCAACTTCGACTACCGTTCGCGGCTGTTCAACAACGAGATGGGCTTCTATTTCAAGGATGATGAGCTCTATCAGGATCTGAGCGCTGTCTTCGAAGAACTCAAGGCCAATTCCTATCGGTGGGGCTCACCGGAGTGGCTGGAAATGCGCAAGCGTGTCATGGCCCAGGACGGACAGAAAGCCAGCACCACGCGCAATCAGCGCAAAACATTCAAATCCCTGCGCAATACCGGGCTTGAATATTTGTTCTAAAAACACAAGCGAACAATAAAACGGGGCGGGACCAAATATGTCCGGAATAATTACTGCTGCCTGCGGAGGCAGGCATCCAGTATCTTGATGCCGTTTTGGTAATTAGGGCTAGACTGTCCATTCGCGCGTAGCTCAGTTGGATAGAGTACAGGCCTCCGAAGCCTGGGGTCGGTGGTTCAAATCCACTCGGGCGCGCCATAAAAACGAAGGGGTCGATTGTATCGACCCCGACACTTTATGCGTTCCAGCATCCAACAGCTTGACCGTGAATGAATCAGAGCATGAGCTTGTCGGCTGACAGCAGTTCCTGCGCGTTCTCCTTGACGTCATCATCGTCCATCGGCCTGCACTTGGGCATTTGAAAGATCTTATCCAATTCCTCGGGGGCCAACTCCTTGACCGAAGTAAGCTGTGTGCGTTCCTTTTGCGTCTTGGTCTCTTTCTTTCTGACATTGGTGATGTCGACCACTGTTTCAGATTTCAGCACCGGCCCGCCCAGTGTTTTGGTGTAATCACCAAACAGCTTATCGATGATTTGATTATCCGAATGCATCAAGGCATTGATCCATTTCTTCCGGATCGGGTGTATTTCCACGTCGGTGGTATACCAGAGGTCATCTACGATTTTCACCGTGTACTCGAACTTGACAAACAAGAATTTGGCATAGGCGCGTGCGTTGGTTTCAACCCGCACATGTGTGGTCTTGAATCCCTGAATTTCAGGCCCTGGCTGTTCCAGTGTTTGTTTGATAACCGGCGAATCTGCCTTGACATTGAAAAAATCGATGGCATCCGTGACTTGAGAGCCGATATTCTTGAAGAATTGTTCTGTCTGCATCGAAGAACAGTAAAACTGTTTCTTGGGTTTGCTGCCCAAAACCCAGTTCTCGCCATTATCCACCGTCATGACATACGGCGATTCGTCCGTTCGTTTCATATCGGGCCCAAGAAAATCGATCCTGAAACGGGTATCGTCAAAGGTGATCACCTCAACGTGTTTTTCCACGTTATTACCTTCGATCATTTCGACCTCGACTACCGCCTGTGTTCCCGCTGTTGCGGTCAACGACCACAAGGCAAGGATGCCGGCTGCTGCATACGCGATTCTTCTAGCTTTCATATTACACCACCTACTTTCGTTCGCTACTATAAAAATTCTACATCGTGATACACAGGTAGTGTAGCTAAAAAAACGCATAGCAGATATCAACGCGCTAGCGGTAGTACCAGCGAGACGCTACCCTTTTTCCAGATGGCAGCGCGGTTCAAAAAGGGTAACGTCCCCTTATAATCCCCTTATAATCCGCCTTATAATCTTAAAAAAGGGTAACGTTCCTTTTAATTAAGACAGAACATGTTACCGTTTGTTACTTCACGCTGATATCCGCTTCTGATAGTTTATATTTAAGGCTACATTTCATTCCAAATGTTATCGAGGTGGACCGATTCGCCTTTGGAACGCGAAATGTACCAGGAGAATCTACGCGAAAGCCCAACCACCCGTCCTCAAACTGCCAACAACTTCAGGACGACAACATGAGGTTAGAAGCTCAACAAACAATTGTCGCACCTGTGCTGTTATCGCTGTCTGGCCCCATACATGCTGCAGATGACGGCGGCATCGACCAGAGCATCGGTGCGAGCCAGCTGTGATCTTTATGGCTGGTCGTTTAATGGGGGGCTCATAATGTGCCATTACAATGTCAGGCTCACAGCTATAACCCTGACAATAATTTTACTAGCCGTCGTCAGCGGGTGCGCAAAATTCACCAAGCAAGAGAGTGAGAATCTAACGCCTTTTGCGCAGCAAACCATCGATCTCATCGGTACGGTCGACTACAGCCTTAATGATGAGCAGTTGATCTATCTGCGCCGGATCGATGATTATATCGACATACAGGATCCGTATGCGCGCTATCTGGCACTGGAGAACCAGGTGAGAAACATGCTGGCGGCCCTGGTGACATATTCCTTGCAGATCGTTGCGATTTCTGAACAGGATCTATCTGAAAATAAAAAGGCGAACAAGCTGGCTGATGTCATTTTAGCGCTGATCGAGCTGATCAGAAAAGACGAGGTGTTCGTCAACGAGAACAGGGACGATGACAGAACCAGCGAAACGATCAAGCAAGTACGCCAAAGTCAGGATTATCTGGAAGCGTTGCGCCTGCTATTGCCATTAGTGAATGAGTTTAGTGCCCATGCCGGTCGGGTGCTGGATGAGCTGCACAGGGAAAAACGAAAGATGGCGCTGCTGGTTGATGAGGCCATCGATAAAAAATACGGTGCTGCGCTCAAGTTTCACGAAGAGATCCGCGCGGTCAAGGACGATACGTTCCATACACTGATCAGTCTGTCGCGATACAGTGTTACCAGGGACCCGGATTACATCGATAAAATGAGAAGCCACAGCATGTTCTCTGTTCTGGTTGCAACCGAGAACAAGAAGTCGCTGAGTACGCAGGAACTGCAACAGCTGCATAAGGATATCACCGCGGAACTGCAACTCTTAAACAAGAATTACGAGCAACTGCTGCCCGATGTCGAAGCGTATTTTGAACACCACAGGGAATTGACCGAGCTGCTAGAACTGAAGGAAGAGGCTATTCAAGAAGCACGTCTCACCTTTGTGGTATGGTCGCGTGCCTATCAGAAAATGGCGAGTGGCAAGACGGACCCTGCGGAATGGTTCGATATCACCGATGGCGGCAAGCTGTTCTATGATGTAGCCAGGAAGGCGGCGGGACTATAACGCTGTTTTGCCAGATGCAATTTTACACCAGTCCGTGATTGTCTATATGCTGTTTCTGATGGAAAGCGGTATCTGTTGCAGTCATGCGCGTATCTTTTTCTAGCCTGAAGACGGACGGGACATCGTCCGTGGTTTTTTGACCGCCATGTGAGATGATAAATCGAGTCATAGTGACCCTACACTTCGTCGGCAGGCCGCCGCTTTGAACAAACGTTAAAATTGGAGACAAATCATGGAATCATATACAACCTTTGTGCCGTCGCGGATACTTACGACAGCAGTCGTGCTGTCACTGGCCCTGTGGGGCGTCACCTCGTTAGCGGCGGAAAAAGATGCCAAGGGAAGCATCGATACCACAACGAAAAAGCCGATCATCGACATGTTTCGCGAAGAAGCGGCGTCGATCCCGCTCGACGCCCGTGATCCCAGCCATGACGTGTCGTCTATGTTCAGGGATCCGAATGACAATCCCAAGCGTGAACCCGGGCCGATCAATATTCAGAAAACCCTGGGTGGGTTGAATTACCAGGGCATCCCCACTTTTTTCAAGGCGCCGGTCGCACTCGGCCCCGAAGACCTGAAGGCAGGCAAGGTGGATGTCGCAATCATGGGCGCGTCGCTTGATTTGTCGGCCAGCATGCGCGGCACGGCCTGGGGCCCGATGGCGGTGCGCACGGGTGAAGTCGGCGGCATGGCCTGGGGTGAAGGCCCTGCCTTTTCCCTGGCGCACCCCACCATCGGCGGCATCGACTTCATGCAGGAGCTGAGCGTGGTCGACTATGGTGATGCGCCGATCGATCCGCTATCCGCAGAACGCTCGATCGCAAGTATCCACAAGATGGTCAAGGAAATCGCCGAAACCGGCGCCGTCCCGGTCATCGTTGGCGGGGATCACTCACTGATGTATCCGGACGTTGTCGCGATCACCGATGTCTACGGCAAGGGCAAGGTCGGCGTGATCCACTTCGATGCCCATTTTGACGGCATCCCGCTGATGTTCGGTCACTACATCTCGCACGGTGCACCGGTCAGGCGCCTGATCGATGAAGGCCATGTGAACGGTAAGAACTTTGTCCAGATCGGACTAAACTCAGCCAAACCCGGTGCCAAGGACATGAAATGGATGCGTGATAACAAGATTCGTTACCACTTTATCGCGGAGTTTGAAAAGAAGGGTTGGGAAAAGGTGATGAAAAAAGCCCTGGCTGAAGCGCTGGATGGACCCGAATTCATCTTCGTCACGGTTGATACCGACGTTCTCGATCCGGCCTGGGCACCTGGCATGGGTACACCGGAACCCGGTGGCATGAGTATACGTGAGCTATTCCCGATGCTTCGTGCGCTGGGCGTGCAGAACAAGATTGTCGGCATCGACTTGGTCGAACTCAATCCACTCACAGATCACACCTATCGCAGCAAGCAGGTGGCCGTCAGAATCCTGCGCGAGCTACTGACTGGCATCGCTATGCGCAAAGCAGGTATCACGGACCCGTTCTACTATGACAAGCACTGGATGGATCACGATGCAGACTGATACAGTGTCACGGGACGCGTGGAGCGTGGTGAGGTAATCATCACGTTGGGCGGCAGCATGCATCGATCAGTAAGCGGAGGAGGATGGTATGAATAGAAGTCAGTGGCTGAGCGTCGGTATGGTTCTCGTCATCATGGCGGGAGAGGCGAACGGGCAGGAGCGGTTCGTGCCGTCGACCGTCAGTAAAGAGGCAGCCAAACTTATCAGGGAACTCGAACCCGATCACTTGCCGGCGGCGATCAAAGAGGAATGGCAGGCCACCTGGAAGGCGACTGAAGAATCTTTCCGCGCATTGAACGCCCGGGCCCTCGAAGAATACCCGGCGGAGATCGAGCGGCGTTCGATCGCGGAGATGGAGCATCTGCTGCTGATTCCCAGCAGCTACGATCCTGTTAATGCGGGGCGTATTCTTGTCTACGTCCACGGCGGTGCACACACGGTCAGCAGTCCGGAGTCTACGCTAATGAGCAGCCTGGCGGCGGCTCATTTCACGCGTACCAAGGTGCTCGCGGTGCGCTACCCGCTCGCGTGGCAAAAGCCACACCCGGCATCGCGGGACGTCATCGTGGCGGTCTATCAGACGCTTCTCGAAGATCACTTACCGAGGCAGATTGCCATGTATGGGGACTCGGCTGGGGGAGCGGCACTGATGTCAGCAGTCTTGAGGATTCGCGATCAGGGGCTCCCGATGCCTGCGGCGTTGGGCCTGCTCTCGCCTTGGGCGGACGTCACAAACGCGGGTGATTCCCAGGCGCTTCTGCAAGATGCTGATGTGACCCTGGACTATGAGGGCAATCTAAAGGCCTCAGCCGAACTCTATGCCGCGGGGAAGGATCTTCGCGATCCTAGCGTCTCACCGCTCTACGCCGATTTCCGCAAGGGGTTTCCGCCGGCTTACATCTCCACCGGTACGCGAGACATGTTTCTCAGTCATTGCGCCCGGCTTCAGCGAAAGCTGATCGACGCAGGCATCGAGAACGAACTCGTGGTCCACGAGGGCATGTGGCATGTATTCCAGGTCTATCCCGTTCCAGAAGCCAGGGACGCGTGGCGCGACATGGCGGCGTTTCTTGAGCGCCACTGGGCGCGATGAGTATGTTGAGGCCAGGTATCAGCGGCCTTGCGGCGAAGGCATGAATGCAGACGAATCCGCACCGCGTGTTTGGCTTTGGCGACTACTACCCAACAAGATGCTGCAGCCAGTGAACGAACCGCTACGCTGCTTGTCCGCGGCTGAACCCGGCCGTTCGTGGTCTGGATGCAGTATATCGGAGCCCGGGAGGTCCGCGACCGGTGTAACAACTCAACGACTATGGACTGAAAGTCGTTTAAGCGCAAGATATATACTATCCGTATATCTGTCATCCCGGCATGCTTTCGAGCCGGTATTCAGCGACTTTAAATACTGCAAGCTCACTGGATTACAGAATACATCCCTGTATTCTGCCCTTCGGGCCAGCCATAGGCTGTTCAAATCTGCTCCTGCAGATTTAGTCCCGATAGAAGCACTCAGGAATGACGAC
>JABDQW010000026.1 GCA_013042055.1 Gammaproteobacteria bacterium
TCTACTCTGGCCGGCTTGCCGAGCAGCTTGCGAATGTCCGTTTCGCTCATGTTCTTTCTGATTCGGCTCCATAGGATCGGATCTTTCCAGCGATCATCAGCAAATCTTTCATCCAGAAGGCGCTCCAGTTTTTCTACGCGAGCCTCCAGTTCAATAATCCGCTTTTCAAGAACGACGTCATCCGCCTGGGCCTGGCCAGAAAGGAAAAACAATAGCAACAAGACGATCAGGGCACCAGGTGAATTTTTGAACAACCGGTTACTCCGTAGTTTTAAATGACAATACCGGAAGCAGGGTGCCCTCGGTATTGGCGCAGTCTAACGGAAATCCTGGTTTATTTGGAATGGGGCTTACCGCTGTCGTGCGGGTCACCGGATTCCATTGAGATATTCTGCCTATCGATCTTTTGCTGTATAGAGGCTTTGTATTCCTTTGCCAATTGCTGATTCGGGTCCAGCGCCAACGCCTCGTCCAGGATGGGAATGGCGTACTCGTAGGCACCCGAATGGTCATAAAGAATTGCCAGCGCAATAAACAACTTCGGATCCTCGGGTGACAGAGTGATGGCATTCTGCATGGTTTGGATTGCCTTGCGGTAATCACGCATCTGCAGGTAGACACCCATCAGCTTTCGGTGCGCATCCAGTGATGCGGGATTTTTTGCAATCACATCAAGCAGAATGGATTCTGATTGGCTTAGAAGCTCCGCTCGTTTGGTGTCGAACTGATCCATGGGTGTAGCCTGAGCATACAGCTTCATGGCATCCATGATTCTGGCAGCCTCGGTATTCTGGTCAGTGGATGCTGTCGCGGTTGACGCGACCGTCAACACCATGACAAAAACGAATTGTGGAATCACCTTAAAAATCGACTTCATGATTTCTCCTCTCATGGGTACTTCAAATAATCCATGGTTGGTTTGAAACAAACAAGCGTGGGTACGACAACAGTTGAGCATTGTCAGAAAAAAGCCCCCGGAATCACCCGGATCCCGGGGGCTTGCTTTCGCTTTATTAAGCGTGGTTAGCGGTAGAGCTTACTTGCTAGTACCTACCTTACCCTCCATCTGATCTTTGAAGCGTTCTACTGCTTTCTTACGCATCGCCTTCTGCTCATCAGTCAGCTTGTTCAGATACCACTTGTGATCATCTGAGTTCAACATGGCATTCAGCTCCTTCTGCAGGTTTTCGGCAGCTTTCTTGTTGTCGCCACCGGCTTTCATGCCTTTTGCAATCAGCTCTTCCAGCTGAGGTACGAACTTGGAATACCAGTGCTTGGCCAGATCATAGGTACCGTGCCAGTGGGTATAGTCCGGTCCCATCATGGCAGCAGCGTGACGCGCACGGCGGCCTTCATGGTGCCACAGTTCGAACCAGGTCCAGTCGATCTTGTTGGAGAATTTGGATGGCTTCAGCAATGGCTTGGCTGCGTTCATCAGCTTCAGACCGGGCTTGGCATATTTCTCGTTGTACAGGTGGACCAGTGCGTCATATTGTATATAAAAGTTCTCGACCCAGTTTTCGCTATGGCAGGCCTGGCAGACGTCTTTCATGTTGTCACGACGCTCTTCCCACTTGATAGACGCACTCTTCAGGCCGTATTTCTGGTCGGATACTTCCGGCCGGATGGAGACCGGTGGACGGTTGTTCCAGGAAATACGGTTACCAATATCGTGAGTAACATCCTGAGTCTTGGTCGCACTCATATGGCAGGTTGCACAGGTTGGTGCTGCATTGTAGTCCTCACCAACAACCCACTTAGAGCTGTCAAGGTTCATCTCGTCCTTGTTGGCATGGAAAGCAATACCGTGCTTGGACTCCTCGTAGATCTCGATCTGAGGATGGTCCGGACCCATGTGACACTTACCGCAGTTTTCCGGGTTACGCGCTTGGGCTACGGAGAACTTATGACGTGAATGACAGGCCGAGCAGGCACCCTCTGAACCATCCGGGTTGATACGGCCGATACCGGTGTTGGGCCAGGTGGCCGGATCCAGTTGTCCATCTTTTAGCACCTTGACCTGAGAACCGTGGCATTGCCAGCAACCGCTCACAGCTGCAGGAGAGACACCATTGGGGAAGGCCGGTGTTTTCAGGGAGTTATTACCTTCAACGACCTCTGCCAGCAGGTTATCCAGAGAGCCGATAATGCGTCCACCCTTGGCGTGGTGGGACTCGGTCATCTCCTTTGCAGCCTTTTCATGGCAGTTAGCACAATCCTTGGGCGATACGATGATCGCAATCAGCTTTTTGACTTTTTTGTCATCGTGAATATAGGCATCAGGATCGCCCTTATCAGCTTGGTGGCATTCATAGCAGCCGACGTTGGCGCCGTAATGCTTACTCGAACCCCACTGCTGGACGATCCCCGGGTGGTCCTTTTTGTGGCATTTGACGCACTCCCTGGTCTCTTTCGACATTTCCTTGGGCGCCTGTTTGACGGCAGCAAATGCCACGTTCGCTGTAAATAACAGTAGCGACGCTGCTACGATAACTCTCCACATGATACACCCCCTTTGGTGTTGCAATTCTGAAGCGATTCAGATGTTTGTGCGAAAGGATACAATTGGCCCTAAATTTATTAAGGTTATAATTACACACGAAATTAGAGCGTGTACTTGACCTAAGTCAAGAGTGGTTTTTTATAAGTAACTGCTGATTTTGTGAATGAGACGTTTTGTCAGTTAGTAGCACGCAAAACCGAAATATTTGGGACAATAAAACCAATTTCCATTGATTGCACGCAAACAGTCAGGACAAGCAGTAAGCGATCAAGCGATCCCGAATCGTGCAAGAAGGATCTGGATTTTAGTGGCGAGCAGCATTTCTGCCCCACTTAACCCCGAGTCGTGGACAAATTCAATTGCACGAAAAACCGCGCCGGCATGGCACTGTCTCACTGACCCGTCATTTGATCAGCCGACCCACGTTCTGGCATTGCGGAACAAGCGCATCCAGGCTGCATCTTCACCCCATTCGTCCGGGTGCCATGAATTCTGTACGGTACGGAAGACACGCTCCGGATGCGGCATCATGATCGTCGCACGACCGTCATCGCTGGTAAAACCGGTCAGACCCGCGGGTGAACCGTTGGGATTGAACGGATAGGCTTCGGTGGCGTTGCCATCATGATCGACATAACGAAGTGCGCCGCGCAATCCTGCAGGCTTGCTACCCCGTTGATATTCAGCCCGGCCCTCCCCGTGCGCCACCGCGATCGGTATTCTCGATCCCTGCATGCCTGCCAGCAGGACCGAGGGTGAGTCGATGACTTCGACCAGGCTGAAACGGGCCTCGAACTGTTCCGACAAATTGCGCACGAAATGCGGCCAGTGCTCGGCACACGGTATCAGCGATTTAAGGTTCGCCATCATCTGACAACCGTTGCAGACACCAAGGCTGAAGGTGTCTGTGCGATCGAAATAAGCCGCAAAGGTCTCGCGCGCACGGCTGTTGAACAAAATGGTTTTGGCCCAGCCTTCGCCGGCACCCAGCACGTCACCGTAGGAGAAGCCACCACAGGCAACCAGGCCCTTGAATGCATCGAGCGACATGCCGTGCTCGATGATGTCACTCATGTGTACATCGATGGTGTCAAAACCGGCACGATCAAATGCTGCAGCCATCTCCAGCTGGCCATTGACACCCTGTTCACGCAGGATCGCCATCTTCGGTCTGGCCCGGCTTACAACGTAAGGGGCAGCCATGCCGCCGTCGGGCTCGAAGCTCAATTCGACGTTGATACCGTGATCGTAAGCACTGATCGTATCGAACTCCTGTTGCGCGCACACCGGATTGTCACGCAGGGACTGGATACGGTAGCTGGTTTCGCTCCATACCTTTTGCAGTTCAACTCGTGTTGCTGCGAATACCGTCTGTCCGTTACGGGTCATGCTGATGTGGCTGTTGGCGGTTACCGTGCCCAGCCGGTGCGTACAGCCCTCCAAATCATGCGCAGCGATAATACTGCCGACCTGCGCTGCTGTGGCGGAACGGATCTGCATCACACCGCCCAGTTCCTCGTTAAACAGCACCGGGATGTCATCGGCCGCCAACGAGTCGAGCTGGATATCCAGGCCACAGTGACCGGCAAAGGCCATTTCGCTAAGACAAGCGAACAAACCACCATCGGAACGGTCGTGCCATGCCAGTACCAGGCCTTCCCGGTTAAGTTGCTGCAGCGCGTTGAAGAACGCCTTGAATTGTTCGACGTTATCGAGATCGGGTGGCTGATCGCCGATTTGCTTGCAGGTCTGCGCCAGCGCAGAGGCGCCCAAGCGGTTCTTCCCGTTGCCCAGATCGAACAACAACAGTTCGGTGTCACCTTTGTCGGTGCGCAATTCCGGAGTCAGCGTAAGCCTGACATCGCCAACCGGTGAAAACGCAGAAATGATCAGCGACAGCGGTGCCGTTACCGCTTTCTGTTCGCCATCCTGTTCCCACACTGTTTTCATCGACATCGAGTCCTTGCCTACCGGGATCGCGATACCCAGTTCAGGACACAATTCCATGCCCACCGCGCGGACAGTATCGAACAGCTTCGCATCCTCGCCGGGGTGTCCCGCGGGTGCCATCCAGTTGGCCGACAGCTTGATATCGCCCAGTTGCTCGATATCCGCGGCAACGATATTGGTCAGCGCTTCGGCGATTGCCATACGGCCGGCTGCCGGCCCATCGAGTAGCGCCGCCGGGGTACGCTCTCCCACGGCCATGGCTTCACCCGTGTAACCTTTAAACGACGAGGTTGTCACCGCCACATCGGCGACCGGCACCTGCCACGGTCCGACCATCTGGTCGCGCACGACCATCCCAGTGACCGTACGATCGCCGATCGTGATTAAAAACGACTTGCTCGCCACCGACGGCAAGCGCAACACATTAAAAGCGACTGCCTTGATATCGAGTTCGTTGGTGTCGAATGCGTGATGCTGTACTGCAATGCGTGTCACGTCGCGCAGCATCTTCGGCGGCTTACCGAGCAACACATCGAGTGGCATGTCGACCGGGTTATTATCGAAATGACGGTCGTGTACGGTCAGTTGTGATTCTTCGGTAGTTTCTCCGAGCACCGCATAGGGACAACGTTCGCGTTCGCATATTGTCTTGAAGTTGTCCAGCCGGTCGGGATCGACCGCGATCACATAACGCTCTTGCGATTCATTGCACCAAATCTGCATCGGCGTCATACCTGGCTCGTCATTGTGGACTTCGCGCAATTCGAATAGCGCACCGCAGCCACCGTCGTGGACCAGTTCCGGCAGTGCATTCGACAAACCGCCGGCACCGACATCGTGAATAGACAGTATCGGGTTTTCTGCACCCTGTTGCCAGCAGCCGTCGATCACTTCCTGGCAGCGGCGTTCGATCTCCGGGTTGCCGCGCTGCACCGAAGCGAAATCCAGGTCCTCGGCGCTGGCACCGCTGGCCATTGACGAGGCAGCACCACCACCGAGACCAATCAGCATCACCGGGCCGCCAAGCACGATGATCGGTGTACCAGCCGGCAGTCTCAGCTTTTCGATGTGCTGCTCGCGAATATTGCCGTAGCCGCCCGCGAGCATGATCGGTTTGTGGTAACCGCGCACCTCGACGCCGTCGCCCGACGGTACTGTTTCCTCGAAGCTACGGAAGTAGCCGGCGATGTTCGGCCGTCCGAATTCGTTGTTGAACGCAGCGGCGCCGATCGGACCCTCGATCATGATATCGAGTGCCGAGACGATGCGATTTGGCTTGCCGTGATCAGTCTCCCAAGGTTGAGCATAGCCCGGTATGTTCAGATTCGAGACCGAAAATCCGCACAGGCCAGCCTTCGGCTTCGACCCTCTGCCAGTAGCGCCTTCGTCGCGGATCTCGCCACCAGAACCGGTCGCCGCCCCTGGAAAAGGTGAAATTGCGGTTGGATGGTTGTGCGTTTCCACCTTCATCAACATCGCGATGTGTTCCTCGCGGTAACCATAGCGATACGCTGTATCGGTCACGAAGCGTTCACCATGATGCGCACTTATCACCGCAGAATTGTCGCTGTAGGCACTGAGCACATTGTCAGGATGGCGCTCGTGCGTATTGCGGATCATCTTGAACAATGAGCTATCCTGTTGCTGGCCGTCTATTATCCAATCGGCATTGAAGATCTTGTGGCGACAGTGCTCGGAATTGGCCTGGGCGAACATCATAAGCTCGGCATCGCCGGGATTACGCCCAATCGAGCTGAAATAGTCGACCAGGTAGTCAATCTCGTCCGGTGATAGGGCCAGACCCAATTCCATGTTTGCGCGCACCAGCGCATCCCTACCCCCGCCGATGACATTGACCGTTTCGCCAGGCATCGGCGCGGCGTGTGAAAACAGTATCGAAGCTTGTTCGTAGCTGCGCAGTACCATCTCTGTCATGCGATCGTGCAGCACCTGCTCGATCGCACTGCGTTCGGCATCATCGAAGGCATCACCAGTGTTGTTACCAACCGCGTAGGCAATACCGCGCTCGAGCCTTAGAATTTTGCCGAGACCGCAGTTATGCGCGATATCGGTCGATTTCGAAGACCACGGCGATATCGTGCCTGCCCGTGGTGTGACTAGAAACAGCTCGCCTTCGCAGCGGCTGTCTTGCAAGGCCGGGCCATATTCGAGCAGTTTCTCCAACACCACTGCCTCCTCCGCCGTTAGCTCGGTCTCGATGTCAGCGAAATGGATATAGTGCGAGGCAATGCAACTGACCGTAGCCACTTGTTGCTGAATCTCGATCAAACGTTTGTCCAGGCGATAGCTGGATAATGCGGGGGACCCGGTATAAAACTGCATTCTTACGATGCCTTGTCGATGGGAGAGAAAGCTTGGATTTTAAAGTAATACGAGGCCAGATCAAACCTTCCGGCGCAGGCATTGTCAGTCATTTAGTAATAAAATCGTTTATTCGTGGCAGAACTAATCGCAGGCGTTCTGACGGAACTTATAGCCGGATTGGCCGTCTCAGCGTATAATTACATATAGACTTGACCGTCTGTATCAATCTTCGGGGGTGACACGGCTTCGACGTGGGTAGTGAAACCGGAGGTGCATGCCGAGGTGCGATGACCTCGTTAATCCAACCGCAAACTTTATAGTTGCCAACGACGACAACTACGCTTTAGCAGCTTAATAACCTGCGTAAAGCCCTCGGCCTGATGCGTGCCTGTACACTCAGTTAACCGGGGTCGCTAATACAGGATCGCGATGAAGCACGTCCGATGCGGATTCGTTAAAACTTACCGGAATCGCGTTGTGCTTTCCCTGCCCGTCGGGTAACACAGCGTTAAATCAGTAGACGGAATAAGCATGTAGAGCCAATGGCGGAGGACTTGCGGACGCGGGTTCGATTCCCGCCACCTCCACCAAATAACACCTAATCTTCTTATTTTTCAGAAGGTTAGGTATTTTCATATAACCTGTTGATAAGAACTAGTACAAAAACTCGTACACTATCAAGAGGTCCTCAAATGACTCGATTAGTCAGTTGTGTTCAGCAACAAAAATCAGGTATCTATTATTTCCGGATCGCAGTACCGCTCCGATTGCGAAAAACAATCGGAAAACGTGAAATCAAACGATCATTGCGAACAAAAATAAAACAAGATGCTATATTTCAATCTATGCCTTTGAAATTGTTAATAAATAAATTCTTTATCCACCTAGATAATAATACTTCTAACCACATAAGCAGGGAAACGTTGGAGTTATACGACATGATGGGATTTAAGCTGGATAAATTCAAAATAAAAAAAAATGGTGAGATTACTATCGAAGGATTGGAAATGGATCCCAAAAATGTCGAGGCTGAAACAAAAGCATTTGAGAAAGTTATTGAGTCGGCACAGATACTGGGAAATAATCAGATAGTAGAACACAATTGCACGACGCAAACCGAATGCCAGTCACTAACATCAATAATCGATACATATATTTCAGAAAAAATCAGAGAGCAATCGTGGACTAGTAAAACAGAAAACGAGAATCGATCAAGTTATAACCTGTTGGTTCAAATTATTGGTGATATTGATATTCGCAATATAGATCACTCGCATTCATCCATGTTTAAAGACACGCTGATGAAGTTACCAGTGCGCATCAATACAAATCCACAGTACAGAGACAAGTCCATTAGCGCCATTCTTGATATGAAACCCACAGACCTATTGGAAATCAACAC
>JABDQW010000035.1 GCA_013042055.1 Gammaproteobacteria bacterium
GTGATAAACTGGGTAGCGACTCACCGGTTGGGTGAACGTCAAATACTGTACTACTCTTCGAGAAATCATGGAGTTGAGTAGCGCTAACAGCGGTCAACTGCGGAATCTAGGATGATAAATATCACCACGTATCAAGGAATTACGTAACGCATACAGCGATGACGAACGGCTGATCCTATCTACCGTGCAGACTCCTAGGACTGATCTTTCTTTCTGTCCTTCATAATCTGACAGTAACTGCGCTCATCCGGATTTTCAACTGCATCGACCACGGACTCGACGATCTGAATCAGTTCATCGAGGCTTATCGACCGGAGCGCGCGGTTGATTAGGTCCATGTCGACGTGAGCATAGGATTTTTTACCGTTCTGCAATGTGATCAGCATACTGACTTTCTGGAAATTCTCATCACTTACACCTTCCTCGCGGTCGGTTTGCGCACGGCTGAGGTCCAGCATACGATCGTATTCATCTTCGATCTGCTCGAGCCGGGCATCGTCTAGATCGTCCGCAATTGCTACGATGAAATTGTCACCGTCCTCCTCAATCTGAAACGTGATGTTCAGTTCGGCAAGATAGTTGGTAAATATCTTGTAGATTGTGTCGTGAAAAAAAATGAACTCGAGCATGTCGATGTGTTAGTTGGACTAGGACCGAGATGACATGATAAAGCAGCGCATACGTTAGCCAACTAGATATCAGGTGCGCTCAAGGTACCTAACCCGCATTTCTCACCAGGATCACAGGAGCAGGCGCAGGATTCGTGTTCGTAAGCGCCGCTCTGGAGCGAAAAGCGTAGCAATGGCTACGGTTTGAGTGAAGAGCAAGCATACGGACAGGAAAACTAGCCTGAGCCGTGATAGGCGTGCGCGAATAACGTACTGTACTTTTGATCATGCTGAATATTCTGCAACAAGCAATAACTAAACAGTATTTCCCGCCGCCTGGTGAGAAATGCGGGCTAGCAGTTCCAGGGTCGCCTGGGCGAACTGTTCGGCAATCGCCCGATCGAGTTCGTCTAAATGGAAAATGGCGTCATCGTCCAGTTGATGCGCCTGTGGCATTTGCTGACAGATGACATCAGGCCAGGCCTTGCTATGTGTCGCGAAGAGGTGTGGCTCGATGGAGTAGCAGTCGACCAAGGCGGCGTCGATGCCGTCCATACTCGTGCCGGACATGAGGCCGACATAGAGTGCGGTCATTCAGTCTTGGCTAGAGCGACCTGTGTATCGCGGGATAGAAGGTCTAGTTGAGCCAGTACCGGCGATATGGTTTGTTCAAACGCGGCCAGGTGTTTCTTTGGAACTGGCCGGGAACTGGGCAGTTTGACCGTTTGTGGATTGCGGTGCACGCCGTTAACGCGGAATTCGTAGTGCAGATGTGGGCCTGTGGCCAGACCAGAGCTGCCGACATAGGCAACGGTCTGTCCCTGTTTTACCCGTTTACCGACGCGCATTTTCTTGTTGTAACTGTTCAGATGGGCATACAGTGTAGTGTATTTACTGCCGTGTTGGACGATCAGGGTACGGCCGTAACCGCCTTTCTTGCCCTTGAAGATGACTTTACCATCGCCTGCTGCGCGAATCGGGGTACCGCGTTTGGCTGCATAGTCGACGCCTTTGTGTGAGCGGAATCTTTGCAGAATCGGATGATACCGTTTGGTCGTGAAGCGCGAACTGATGCGGGTAAAGTTGACCGGCGTGCGCAGGAATTCCTTACGCATGCTCTTTCCTTCCGGAGTGTAGTATTCGGTCCGTTTGGTTTCGGGATTGGTGTATCTGACCGCACGAAAAACTTCGCCATCATTGACGAATTCGGCGGCCAGGATATCGCCGTTTTTGATCTTTTCGCCGTTGCGGTACATCTCTTCGTATAACAACTTGAAGCTGTCATCCTTGCGGATATCCAATGCAAAGTCGATGTCCCAACCGAAGATTCCGGCCAGCTCCATGATCAGTTTTTCGGGGATCCCGGATTCGTTGGCCGCAGCGAACAGGGAGGTATCGATCGTACCCTCTGCATGGGCGACACGAGCCTCGATGTTGTGCTTGTACTCTTTTGCAACCAGCTCACCTTGTTCGCGTTGGACCAAGAGATAGGTTTCAGGGTCGATCTCGTAACGTAGGGCCTGCAACACGCCCTGGTCGTCAGTGAGTATCCGAACGACATCCTTGGGGAAAATACGGGTCAGTTTTTTGGCGACAGCGCCGGATTTCATTACTTCGTCCAGCTGCAGCGGCTTGAAACCGGCACGGTTGAATAACTTGGACAGGCTGTCTCCAGACTTGACGGTGAATTCCTTCCATTGTTTGACCGGCTCTTGATTAAGGTCATCCAATATTTCCTGTTTAGCCTGCAATTCAGGTAATGTCAGTTCGAAGCTGAGTCGGGCCATTTCATCCTGCGAGGGCTGAACTTGCTTGAACGAAGGCAGACTATCGGGTGTTTGTGAATTCGATGAGGTTTTAGCGATGACAACACCCAGCACAATGCTTGCTGTAGCAAAAACTGCCCAGCGTAACATGGGATGACGTGAACGCTTCACCTGGGGGCGAAAATCTTGATTTATCAGAGCCATGGCACTATATCTATGGTTTTTCTTATTACAAGACTGTAGTCTCAAATCGACATGTGGTCAATAGATGCCGGACATATTACCAGATGTAACAGACGGGTAATTTGTATCAAAACTGTCCCGTACGCGACTGTTTCTTGTGATTATGCTTGTCCACGGGTATCTTATACGGCTTTTGCATCAGGAACCAGTCATGACAGCGATTGATGAGCAATTGAGTATCATTCGTCGGGGTGCCGACGAAATTCTCGTCGAGGAGGAGCTCGTTGAGAAACTGAAAAAAGGGCATCCTCTGAAAATCAAGGCCGGTTTCGATCCGACGGCACCAGATCTGCATCTGGGTCACACCGTGTTGATCAACAAGCTCAAGCAGTTTCAGGACCTCGGCCACGAGGTGCTGTTCTTGATCGGCGACTTCACCGGTATGATCGGTGATCCCACCGGCAAAAGTGCGACCCGGCCGCCGTTGACCCAGGCGGAAGTGCACGAGAACGCCAGGACCTACCAACAGCAGATATTCAAGATCCTCGACCGCAAGAAAACCAAGGTCGTATTCAATTCGGAATGGATGAGCCGCAAGAACAGCGTCGATATGATCAGGCTCGCCGCCAGCAGCACGGTTGCACGCATGCTCGAGCGTGATGATTTCAGCAAACGTTATAACAGCGGCCAGGCGATCGCGATCCACGAATTTCTCTATCCGTTGATTCAAGGTTACGATTCGGTCGAGCTCGAGGCCGATGTAGAACTCGGTGGTACTGATCAGAAATTCAATCTGTTGATGGGGCGCCAACTACAGGAACAGCACGGACAGAAACCGCAGGTGGTATTGACCATGCCTATTCTCGAAGGACTGGACGGCGTGCAAAAAATGTCAAAGTCGTTGAACAATTATATTGGCATTGCTGATGAGCCCAAGGATATGTTCGGCAAGATCATGTCGATTTCCGATGAGCTGATGTGGCGATACTTCGAACTGCTGAGTTTGCGATCGATATCTGAAATCGATAGTTTCAGAAGGGACATCGAGGCCGGTAAAAACCCGCGCGATGTCAAGTTTCTGCTCGCCGAGGAACTCATTGCACGCTTTCATTCCGTGGATGAAGCGGTCAGTGCGCGTGAGGGTTTCATTGCACAGTTCGCCAAAGGTGCGATACCGGAGGATATACCCGAGCACGTCTTCGAAACCGATGACCAAGGCTATGCTATCGCCAACTTATTGAAAGACGGTGGCCTCTGCACCAGCACGTCTGAGGCTATGCGTATGATTCAGCAAGGCGCGGTGAAGATTGATGGCGAGAAAGTGTCGGATAAGAACTTGAGGATTACGCCAGGTACGCACGCGGTATTCCAGGTTGGTAAACGCAAGTTTGCCAGGATAACCGTCAAATAGGGCTATCTGCTAATCCGGATGACCCCAATGGCACGAAATGCAGATTAGATCGGGTGACGTCCTGATGTCAATTAAATGCTCGTCATGCCTGCGGAGGCAGGCATCCAGCGTCTTAAGTCACTGGATCCCGGCCAAAAGCATGCCGGGATGACGCTTGGACATGCCGGGATGACGTTTGCGACATGCCGGGATGACACTTGGATAAGACACCAGAAGTTACAGGCAGATTTAATCCAGCCATTCTGTTGATGCGAACGACGCATCGACATGCAAATTATCGCACTTAACAAATCATTCATGCGTCGCGTCTTGGCATTGTTGGCATAGACAGAGAAAAACGCGAGACGGCGATTCAGAAACTCCCGCAACAAAGTCAAGGAGAATAGCGGTGAATAGACTTTTATTCTTAGGCGTTTTTTTTGTCGTTATGGGATGCAGTTCCATGAATACCGTAAAGCCCTGGGACAAGGATTTACTCGCAGAGCCATCGATGCAGCCCGTGCCGGATTACCTCGAAAATTTTTATGACGAACACATTTATTTCAGTAAAGAAGCATCAACCGGTGGCCAGTCTGTTGGTGGAGGTGGCTGCGGTTGCAACTGAAAAAAATTAGACATGAGCTGGGTGTTGCCGGCTGTGCGCTGCTGCAGGTACCCGTTGCAGGTGTCAATGCCGCCAATTCTGAATGGGATATTGATACCGCGGTGCTGTACTACGCAGAAGGTGACGGCCGAGTCAGCGCGTTCGAGCCCGCCATCTATGCAGGAAAAGACCTGGACGACGGCGGGCGTATCGATTTGAGATTGGTGCTCGATGTGCTCACAGGTGCAACACCGAATGGTGCGCACGCTTCCTCGGTTACACAAACATTCACGACCCCATCAGGTCAATCGTCCTACACGGCACAACCCGGTGAAACGCCGCTGGATGACAGTTTCAAGGATACGCGCCTGGCCGGTGCCGCCGACTGGACACTGCCGGTAAACCGCCTTTCCAGGGTCAAGCTCGGCCTGAACGCGTCTAGAGAATACGACTATACCTCGTTGGGGGCCAGTGCGACTTATCTGCAGGATTTCAACGGGCGAAACACCACGCTGTCGGCGGGGCTTGCATTCAATAACGATACCATTCGGCCGGTTGGCGGTGTCCCGACGCCATTGAGCCCGATGCGCCAGCCAGGCGCGACCAACCGAGTTGGCCCCGAGGACACCAAGACCGTTGCCGACATGATCCTGGGGCTCACCCAGATCATCAGTCGTCACACGCTGGTGCAGCTGAATTATTCACTGGGCTTGTCGGATGGCTATCTGACAGATCCCTACAAAATCGTTACAGTGGTGAATCCGGTCACCGGCTTACCGGACAACACGGCTTTGCTCAATGTCAATGCCGATGCCTTGCCCTATGTCTATGAGAAAAGGCCGGACTCGCGACAGATCAACAGTGTGTTTTTCAGAACGGTGCATCACTTCACTCGCGACGTCATCAATTTTTCGTACCGTTATTTCTGGGACGACTGGGGCATCACCTCGAATACATTCGACCTGAAGTATCGCTATGAAATCGGTCGCGGCTACTTGCAGCCACAAGTGCGTTATTATTTGCAGGAAGCGGCAGATTTTTACCGCCACAACCTGGTGCAGGGTACTGATGTGGATGCGAGTGGCGCTGTACTGCTGGATACTGTCAGCAGCGACTACCGGCTGGCCAAAATGACCACGACAACGTTGAGTCTGAAGTATGGGCATGCGCTTGGAGAGAGCAGTGAATGGTCGATTCGGGCTGGGTTGATGAACCAGTCGGTCGATGACGGTGACGTGCCGGCTGGTGAGGAAACGCCCGATACGGATGCGATCATTCTGAATGCCGGCTATTCATTTTTTTGGTGAGCATGGCGCGCCCTTCTACGATCCTCCCGTGAGCCTGGTGAGAAATGCGGGTTAGTATACAATGCCTGGATGATTTCTATCGATTGTAGTGGAATTACACATGCACTTTTACCCTGCGGGTGAAGCGATTTGTTGTGAACTGCTCGAGCTGCCCCAGGAAAAGGTCGAGTGGATCATCACCGGGGCAACGGTAGAT
>JABDQW010000037.1 GCA_013042055.1 Gammaproteobacteria bacterium
GTACCAGGGCAAACCCGAGCTACTCGAACTGGTACCGGGGCTGGGTGAACTCACCCGGCATCCCGATCCGCGGGTTCGCAGCGATGCCTGTCATTATCTTTCATTGACCCATGATGCATCGGTTAGAGAATACATCGAACCGCTAATCGATGACGATCACGCAGAAGTACGGGAGGTGGCCGAAGAAAGCCTGGCAGAGTTGAATGAAACAACGTAGGGTGCGCCGTGCGCACCAATAAATACATTGGCGCAGAACACCTCCGTTTCTTGGTGCGCACGGCGCACCCTACGCTGGTGGCTTATCCCTATATCTTGCCGGGTTAATCATGCAACGAACCACAAAAAACAAGCCCGTCGTCAGTGTGCTGCTACCATTCAGGGACGCAGCGCGAACCATCGGCGAATGCATCGAATCTATCCTGGCGCAATCCTTGGCAGCGATTGAAATCATCGCGGTGAACGATTATTCGGCAGATGGTTCGGCAGATTTACTGCAGCGCTATAATGACGATCGCATCAAGCTGATCGGTGCCGATCGTCGTGGGCTGGTCTCTGCATTGAATACCGGTCTGGCCCATTGCGCGGCGCCGCTGGTCGCCCGCATGGATGCAGATGACATCATGCACCGGCGCCGCCTGGAGAAGCAGCATGAATACCTGCGCGACCGTCCGGACGTCGTGCTGGTGGCCGCGCAGGCGCGAAAATTTCCGCAACAGCTGGTCCAGAACGGCTATCGCGAATACATGCGCTGGCAGAATGCGGTGTTGAGTTCCGAGGACGTCAATAATCAGATCTATATCGAATCACCGTTTGCCCACCCTAGCGTGATGTTCAGACGCGACAGTATCCTCGCGGCCGGTGGCTACCGGCACGGCGTGTTCCCGGAGGACTACGAGCTTTGGTTGCGCCTGCTGCACATCGGGCACCGCATGGAAAAGCTGCCACAGGTCCTGCTCGATTGGCGCGAATCGGCTACCCGGTTATCGAGGGTGTCGGACAAGTATTCGCGCAAGGCCTTCGATAGCATTCGCGCTCGCTATTTATCGCAGGACAAACGCATTCACAACAAACCGTTAGCCTTCTGGGGCGCCGGGCGCAAGACGCGGCAACGCGCGCGGCGTTTACTGGAAAAAGGTTTCGAGGCAACGGTCTGGATCGATATCGACCCGAAAAAAATCGGCAACCGCATCGACGGCGTCGAAGTCGTCGAACCGGCCTGGCTGGAACAGGCCGTTGTCGACGGCGACAAACCGTTCGTGCTCAACTACGTGACCAATCACGGCGCCCGGGATATCGCGCGTACCTATCTAGAACGCATCGGTTACGTCATGGGGCAGGATTACCTGGAAGTGGGTTGAATGGCCAACTTCGCGCTAGATATTTAACCGCAGAGACGCGGAGTCGCAGAGTTTTTTTGCTTGTCTGTAGGAGCGACTTCAGTCGCGATTTGCTGGCATTCGCGACTAAAGCGACCCGATCCAAAACATCAAGCATTCTCCGCGTCTCCGCGCCTCTGCGGTGAATATACCGTTTTGAGGTAACAATGTATTAGCCAACACAGACGTTGATGACGCGAGGTTCAAATACGTCGGATTCCACCCACTTTAGTTTCCTGACCAATGAGGTGATCGAACGGGCGTTTCGTCTGCAATAATTTTGTCGCGGCATCGACGGCCAGTGGTCGACTGAAATAGTAGCCCTGTACTTCCTCGCAACCATGTGCTCTGAGAAAGGCTAACTGGGCTTCCGTCTCAACACCCTCCGCAACGATCCATAAGTTCAGGTTACGGGCCATGGCGATGATGGCTTTGGTAATCGCGATGTCATCCGCGTTGTCGGGGATATCAGAAATGAACGAGCGGTCGATCTTTAGCTTATCGATTGGAAAGCGCTTCAAATAGGCCAGCGACGAATACGCGGTGCCGAAGTCATCGATCGCTATCTTGAAGCCGAGCGCTTTCAGTTCTCGCAGAATCGTGATCGTTTTTTTAGGATTTTCCATCAAAAAGGTTTCGGTTAGTTCGAGTTCGATATTTGCGGCGTCGATCCCGTTGTCGTGAACTATTTCGCTGATATTGTCGACGAGACTGGCTTCCATGAATTGCCTGCCGGATATATTGATACTGATTTTCGGTACATCTATACCCTGCTCGCACCAATTTCTGTATTGCTCGCAGGCAGCGCGAACAACCCAATGACCGATTGGAATGATCAATCCTGTGTCTTCGGCAATCGAGATGAACCGGCCGGGAGCAAGCGTACCCTGCACTGGATCGATGAAGCGTAGCAGTGCTTCCATACCGACGATGCATCCTCTTTGCAGGTCAACACGCGGTTGGTAGTGAAGGCACATGGCTCCGCTGTCGAGTGCCCGGCGTAGTTGGCTTTCGAACGTCAACCGCTCTGACACCGCCATGTTCATTTCTTCGGTGTAGAAACGGTAGGTATTCTTACCTTGTTCTTTGGCTCGATACATCGCGGTATCAGCGTTCTTGAACAGATGGTCGGCGTCTTCTCCATCATCGGGGTAGATACTGATTCCGGCGCTAGCGGTGACATAGACATCGTGCCCATCGAGATTGAATGGTCTTGATAGGGTTTCGAGCACCTTAGTGGCGATCTGCGCTGCGTCGTCCGTTGAGGACAGGTCATCGAGAATGATCACGAACTCGTCCCCACCCAGTCGCGAAACCGTGTCCGCCTTGCGCACACAAGCAATCAATTGCTTACCCACTTGCTGCAGAAGTTGGTCCCCAACGGTATGCCCTAGCGTGTCGTTCACGAGTTTGAAACGATCCAGGTCGAGAAACAGGATCGCCAGCTTGTGCCGATGGCGCTTCGCCAGCAGCAAGGCCTGTTGCAGTCTCTGTTGCAACAGGGCGCGGTTAGGAAGTCCGGTCAGGATATCGTAGTGGGCTAAGCGGTAAATGTGCTCCTCCGACAGCTTTTTATCGGTGATGTCGGTGAAGATATTGATATAGCGGCGCACCTGGTCATGTTCATCACGCACCGTACTGATGTTGCTCCACACGGGGAAGATTTCACCGTCTTTACGGCGATTCTTGATCTCGCCTTGCCACTTGCCCTCTTGTCCCAGAGATGTCCACAGTTTCTGGTAGAACGATTCATCATGCAGGTTCGAGCGCAACAGGCGCGGTGTCTTGCCAATGGCATCGTCCGCACTGTAGCCGGTGATGTCGGTGAATGCCTTGTTGACACTGAGGATGTGCGCATCAGCGTCCGTGATCATGATGCCTTCCATGCTGTATTCGAAAACGCTGGCGGCCAGTTGCAGGTCGGCTTCTACCGCCTTACGTTCGTTGATTTCCTGTTCCAGCCGAAGCTGGTTCTGTTTGAATACTTTGACCGCATTGACCAGAGCATTGACTTCTTTCGAACTCGATTGCGTGGGTATGTCAATATTTTTGTCACCTGAGGCCAGACGCCCCATAACCTTTATCAGATGACCCAGATCATCTGACAGCAGGCGGGATAAAAAAACGGCGATAACGACAGTGCTCAGCAGTGCAATCAAGAAGATTACGAGCGAGTAGCTCAGAGAGATGTTGGTATCATTGCTGACGCTGACCAACTTATCGTTCACGCGATTGCGGATTACTTCGAGGAAAGATAGGTATTGCTTGTTAACACGGTTGAAGTGCTCGGTTGCACGTTGCATGTGGTGGATCGCAAGTGCTCTGTCAACCGTGGCCATTTCTAGCCCGGAGATCACGTATGAGCGGTAATCGATGAGCTCAGCGGTCAAGTTTGCGTGATGTGCACGCTCGACTTCTTTCATCTTCTCGACCAGCTCGGCATCTGCCATGGCTTTTTCTATCGCGAAAATGCTGTACACATGCGGTTTTCCGTTCTCGTAGATTTGTTCCTCGCTGAAGTCAGCAGATTGATTAACCAACAGGTCATAGATGAACAGATGTGTGGTGGAAAGTCTGCTGAACAGATTGATCATCTGGTCAGAGACATACAGTTCACTTTGTTCGACGTTGACGAGTACCTGATGCTGCTTGAGTGTCGTCATCAGGTGAATCATGGCTAACAACACCATCAACAGCAACGCAATCGCGGGCGCGACCAGGAATTTGGAGCGCAGCGATAAACGTTTCAGTAAAAACATGCTGGTAAACTCATACGCCGGTTACTGTGATCCGGTTGGTCATTTCGACGTGACGGTAAACTTGGTGGCAGCCGGAACGTCAGCGACCCACGCGTCGGGTGGAATACGGCCCAGATACTCGAATCCCTGATCCGGAAGCGGTTTGAAGACATAGGCCGCGCCTTCGGGCTGAGGCCAGATACCTGTTGCTTCCTTCAGATTGGCTGTATGCGATACCAGAACCGTATTAGTGCCAGAAGCGGGCGGTGTCGATAACAGGGTTTTCAACGATGCAGAGAGTTGGTTCGTTTGTTGCACGTCATCTCCGACGCCGAAGCGAAGATCGCGGGTGACAACAGACGAGCCAAACGCCAGTTTGGCGGTATCCTGACAACGGCAGTACGGGCTAGTCAGAACCGTACCAATAGGAATATCGAGGTTAAGAATGGCTTCACCGACCATACGCGCCTGCTCCCGGCCATTGGCTGACAGGTTTCTTTGGCTCTGACAATTGCTCAGATCGTTGCGGTCGCGGTCAATTTGCGTACGATCGGTGGCGGTATGACGTAAATATATAACAAAGCCACCCGATTGCAGTCTGTTCTTCAGTGACATGTTCTGAGACTCATCTGATGATTCTACGCCGGTATCCGCAGTTCCCACGCTCGATAACAGAAGTGAAAGAACGAGTGTCAGATTAGGCAGAAGCTGATGACAGTTGTTGAAATTCAGCATGTATCGGTCCATTGCTACGAATTAAAGTCAGTTATGCAGTTAATAACGGCGAATAGAACGAAGACTTAAGCCAAGCCGGAAATTGCATGCAGGCGTGTGTCCGGTTTGATCGCAGGCCGAAGCGCGGGCACTAAAGCTCCCACTGGATGAAATCCTCAGATTTGGCTGATTCCAACTGTTTCTTGCCTATACTCCCTGATAAATCCCGAAAAATCACAGGTAGAGGATCGCTCAGACAGACTCGCTCGTCTGGACCTTGGTTCTCTAGCTAACCTGGACCTGCTGCTGTTGGCTGATCTGTTGTTGTGATTACAAAGCAACAGGGCAGGCTTTCTTGCGTGTTTTTTAACTGACTAAAAAACTAATCTACCGGGACGATAGCGCTTAGACGATGAATGACAACCAACAACCCAGCGTAAACGTTGGCAACGAAAAGATTGGAATCGGGATGATCGCTTCCTCGCTGGTGGTCATCGTCATCACCGTGGCGGTGTTTCTGTATCAGCAGAAACATGAAGACATGCGCGAAATACAGCGACAGGGTACTGGCCTGGTCAGGCTGCTCGGCAGTATGTCTGTTGATCAGCTGAAGGGGCACGGCAGTTCAGTCGGTATGTTACGCGTGCTCAAAGAAACGCTGGCGAACCGGCATTTCGCTTTCGCGGCAGTAGTGAACGTCGATGGTATGTCGTTGGCTGAATATCGCGCACCAGACGTTATCGTACCACCGATGGTAATTCCCCGATTGCCAAGCCAGTGGACCGGGGAGCGTGAGTCTGCGTCCGCGGAAGGAATCAAGATCAATGAATACTTTGCTCCGGTCATGCATCAGGGGGAGTTACAGGCCTTCGTCAGGTTGGGCTATCAGGAGCCGGGGTATTCACTCGATACCTCGCAGGTTCGCCTGTTGGCCATTATGTCGATGGCTATCTTCATGTTGACGCCGATTTTTTACTTTCTGATCAAAAAGGAAATCAAGCCATTGACCAGCATCAGCAGCCAGCTGCAGGCCCTGATAAAGAAAACCGAGTCAACGGAACCTGATGTTGCAAGCAACAGCAATACCAAAGATTTTATGAAGCAGTTCAGTACTGTGGTGGAAGCTGCGTACAAACATATCGATGCGCTGGAAGCGAAACAGACGAATTCAGTTGTCTCCAGCAAGCTGCTGGTCTATCAGAAGGTGAGGCTGGAGTCGGCATTGAATGCATTGCCGTATGCGATACTGGTCGCTGACGAAAGCGGTCAGGTCACCTATACCAGCAACAAGATACACAAGCAGCTCGGTACACAGCAGGGCGAAGTGTTGGGTTGTAATCTCGCCGATTTCTGTGAAAACAGGGAGATTACCGAATACCTGGTCAGCTGTCATGCCAGCAGCGCGCTAAGGGCCTATCAGAACGAGGAGGTTGATGTCTATCTTCCCGAGACCGATAAACGGCTATCGATCTGTGCGTTCCCGCTGTTCTCGCAGAAGCATGATAACCAGTTGCTCGGCACGGTGATCGTCTTTCGTGATATTACCCATGAAGGTGTTGAACAGCAGAACAACGGCGAGTTTATCGCCCATGTCGCTCATGAGTTAAAAGCGCCGCTGAACGTACTCTACATGTACAGCGAAACCCTGCTCGATCATGCGGATGCATCCCGGGAGCTGACGATCGAGGCGGCGAATATCATCCATGACGAGACCGAGCGTATTTCGCAGATGATTGACAACCTGTTGAATCTGACCATGATCGAAATGGGCACCGTGGCGATGCGGCGGCAGCGGGTCAAGGTCGCTGATTTTCTGGAAGATATTTACCAGACCATGTCTCGCAACAAACTGGTCGAGACCATGGAATTTGACCTTAAACTGGATCATGACCTTGGTACCGTACAACTGGACAAGAACCTCGTTCGTGTCTGCATCAATAACTTGATCAGTAATTCCATTAAATACAATAAGCCAGGCGGCAGGATCGAATTGATTGCTGAACAGGATGACGGCGAGATCATCATCGGCGTGCGAGATACGGGTATCGGAATTTCGGCTGAAGACCAGCAGCGCATTTTTAGCAAGTTTTTCAGGTCCGATGATGACGAGGTTCGTAAGCGCACCGGCCATGGTCTTGGTCTGTCGTTGGTGAATGAAATCGTCAAGTTGCATCATGGAAAAATCCAGTTGAACAGCAGCCCGGGTCAGGGTACCGAATTCTTAATCAGCTTCAAGAAAGAAAACAACATGCTAAAGGATGCGATATGACTGCCTACAACGTTCTGATAGTAGACGACGAACCCTATGTCGCTCGAGTGCTGAAACTGGTTTTACAAAAAGAAGGATACAAGGTGACCTGTGTCAATAATGGCAAGGAGGCGCTTGCAGTGTTCGACAGCCTACAACCTGATATTGTGGTCACCGATGTGAAAATGCCACATGTGACGGGGCAAAAACTGGTTGAAGCTATCAGGCATAAGGAAGGCAAAAACATACCGATCGTTGTGATGACATCGACGTTGGAAAGCGAAAACAGGGATTGGGTGCACGAACTCGGGAACATCTCGTTTCTTGGTAAGCCGGTCAGTCCGCGTGATCTAGTGAGGGTGATCAGCAAACATTTCATGCACAGCAAGGCATCTTAATAAAAGGCTTACGATTATGTTATTTCCAAGTTTATATGAAGAGCTCGACATAGAACGCTATGCAGCTATGGCGAAACATATGCTGCCGGACTGTGATGTTGTTATAGCGCTATGCGATGACAGCGGACAGCTCGTGTGGATGAACACGGATGACGATGCACGCAAAGACCTGATTCATAACTACCGAGACCGGGCGTGTGCGCCGATCGCGGGCAGCGGCTGTGAATGTATCCAATGCACGCGGGATCGTATCAGCATCGCCTATTGTTCACTGGGTGAGCTGGCGGGACGTTCCGCGGGAGATCTGGTGTTCTGTGAGATTAGCGCCGATGTCGATGTCACTAGTTTATCGGAGCACACCGTACAGGTAATCAGCAACATTGCATCATTGCTCAAGGTAGAGCTTCAGTATCTGTACGAGCTCAATGCGATGGCCCAGGAACTCGGCGAACGTTACGACGAACTGTCGATGTTACGTTCATCGGATCTGGAGCTGACCGAATCCAGAGAGTCGCGTCACATCTTGAGCCGCTATATCAGGAGCTGCGGCGAGCATCTGGAAGCAGATTATGCGGCTATCTGGGTTCCGGCAAGACATGCTATTTTTCCGGCCGGTACTGCGTATACCTACGACTCACCGGAAATCACGTCATTGTTGGGAGAATTGTGTACTGCCGCATTCACGATGTTTCAGAGTGGTCATGACGGATTTGGCATCAACGACAAGGACGAAGCGCTGAGACGCGCTATTCATTTACCTGTAGACAAGAAAGTTTTACTCGTGCCCATACTCGATAGCATGGGTACACCCTGTGGTGTGCTTTGCTGTCTGAACGAATTTTACAGCAAGGATTTCACCAACAGTAACAAATCCACGCTGGAAGCCGTATCACGCAAAACACTCAAGTACTTACAAGATACGCAGGACGAGCTTACTGGTCTATTGAACAGGAAAGGCTTTGAAGAGTCGGTGTGGCGGGATATCTATCATGCCAGGAGTGAACGTCATCTGATCTTGCTCAATATCGAGCAATTCAGTGTGGTCAATGCGGCCTACGGTGTGGCAACCGGAGATCTGGTACTGCAGTCGGTTGCAGAAAAGCTATCGACTTGCACGCATCGAATCAGACACGTGGCACGACTGGAAGCAGATCTATTTGCGATGGTGATCGAGTCGCGTGGCAAGGAGATCGAGAACCTGGTCACGGCGATTTGCAGCGAAGTCGACAATACGGTCGTTACTGTCAAAAACAAGCAAGTGTCGATCAAGTCCAGAGCTGGGGTCATTGCCTTCAATTCCAAGGAAACAGCTCTGGCTGATCATATTTATGCAGCAGAAATTGCACTGGAAACCGCGAAAGAAGAAGCGAAGTCACGGGTAGTTATCTACAAGCCTGGCAATACCGCGCTGATGCGACGCAAAAAACAGCTGACGCAGGTTGAGAACATCAAACATGCGCTGCGGGAAAACCGGTTCGAGCTGTATTGTCAGCGCATCGAGCCGCTGACAAGCACTGAAACCCACTATGAGATTCTTGTCCGGATGATCGACGAGGACGGCCAGGTGGTGCCACCTAAGGAGTTCATCCCGGTGGCAGAGCGATACAACCTGATGAGCATGGTTGATCGCTGGGTCTTTAAACACGCCTTACAGGTGCTCAATCATGCGGATTATTTCGAGCAGGCATCACAGTTCAACTGGGGTATCAATCTGTCGGGCATGACCATTAGCGATGAAGATTTTCACGACTTTGTTTCCGACTGCCTGCATGAATACGATTCTATGTCAGCCAATCTGTATTTCGAAATTACTGAAACGTCGGCTATCAAAAACTTCAAGAACTGCGTGACCTTCATGAATGAAATCCATTCGATGGGTGTACAGTTCGCACTGGATGACTTCGGCAGTGGATTGAGTTCATTCAGTTACCTGAAAAAACTGTCGATCGATTATCTTAAAATCGATGGTAGCCTGATCAGGGATATTGTCAGCAGCCGGCTTGATCAGGTCATGGTCAATTCGATCTCGGAAATAGCCAACGTGATGGGCGTTAAAACCATCGCCGAGTATGTCGAAAACGAAGCGATTCTGGAAAAACTCGCCCAGATGAAAATCGATTATGCCCAGGGTTACGAGATTATGGTGCCACAGCCTTTGGAACTGGAGCTGAAGCAGCTGTCTGAGCATTCCAGCTTCAAGGTGCATTCAGGTCAGTAATCTGGGCTAGGGTATCGTGCATGCGCGTAATGGATGAGGAATCAAAACCAGGCCAAGGCGATACCGGTACGTCGTCGAAAATACTGCGTTCGCGCATTGGGGTAATGACCTATCTTGCGCTGCAGTACAACGCTCTCGATCAGGAGGCGTGCAAGCAGCTCGCTGAAGTGATCGATCAATGCTTACACGAGCGCGAGAAACGCATTGTCATCGACCTTGCCAACATTAGAACACTCAACAGCATAAGCCTCGGGGCTATACTCGATGCGGTGGAGAATATCATTCGCGAGGGTGGCTGGCTGAAAGTCGCGAATGTGAGTGCGCATGTCCGCGATATCCTCGATATCGCCGGCGTGTCTGATTATGTGGCGACCTTGAATCCACCCGAGGAAAAATCCACCAGTGTGTTCCTGCCGCAACCGATGCTTGCGAAACGCCGCCTCGGTGATGAGCTGGTCACGCGCAATCTGATCAGCGAGCAGTATCTCCAGCAGGCGCTGGAAATGCAGAGTAAGAGCGGTCAGCGTTTCGGCCAGATTCTGGTGGAACAAAACTGGATCTCGGAAAACGACTTACTGCCGGTGTTGGCGCAGCAGCTGCAGGTGCCGTACCTGAAACTGAATTCTCAGTTTTATGACCCGGCTATCATCCATCTTATCGACAAGAGCAAGGCGACGCAGTTGTGTGTCTTACCGTTGTTCAAAGTGCGTGAGGTACTGCTGATTGCAACACCCAGCCCTTTGTCGATACCGGTGAATGATGAAATTGAGGACCACACCGGTTGCAAGATCAAAGCGATCCTGGCATCACGCAAAGACGTGCTGCACACGATCAACGAGGCCTACTCGGCCGAGCAAAACGACATTGGGCTGGAATTCTTCGATGCCGTCGAGGATGACTTCGAGGTTGTCGAAAACACAAAACCGGACGACTATTCCCAGATCGACGAGCTGGCCGAAGGCAGCCCGGTCATCAACATGGTCAATTCGGTGATTCAGCGTGCGATACGCGACGGTGCCAGCGATATTCACATCGAACCGGCCAGGAGCAGGAGCCGCATCCGGCTGCGCATCGACGGCGTGCTGTACGAATTCACCACGCTGAATCCCGAGCAGCATGCCTCGATCGTGTCGCGACTGAAAGTCATGGCCAACCTCGATATTGCCGAACGCCGGCTGCCGCAGGACGGCCGCATTCAGGTGCATACTCGTGGCAAGCAGGTTGATCTGCGTTTCAGTTCACTGCCGGGCCTGTTCGGTGAAAAAATCGTACTGCGTGTGCTCGACAAGAACCAGTCGCTGCTGGATCTGAACAAGCTAGGCATGGTCGAGCACAACCTCGACGCCTACAAACGCCTGTTGAGCAAGAGTTTTGGTCTGATCCTCGCGACCGGGCCGACCGGCAGCGGCAAGACTACAAGCCTGTACGCGGCGTTGAACTACCTCAATACGATGGAAAAAAACATCGTCACCATCGAGGAACCGGTTGAATACCAGATGGAGATCGTCAACCAGAATGAAGTCAGGGAGAATATCGGCCTGACCTTTGCCGCGATCCTGAAGCACGTACTCAGGCAGGACCCGGACATCATCATGGTCGGCGAGATCCGCGATCGCGAAACGGCAGAAATCGCGGTACAGGCGGCGTTGACCGGCCACCTGGTGCTGTCGACCCTGCACACCAATCACGCGATCGGCGCGATCTCGAGAATGATCGACATGGGTGTCGAGCCCTATCTGTTGTCGTCGGCCTTGATTGGCGTACTCGGCCAGCGCCTGTTGCGTACCGTGTGTCCGGCGTGCAAGACCTCATACGTCGCCTCGCCTGAAATCTTGCAGCGCTACGGCTGGGCCGATCGCACGGGCATGAAGCTGGTGCAGGGACGCGGCTGCGAGGAGTGTTATGACTCCGGTTATAAAGGCCGTATCGGTATCCACGAGGTGCTCGAGGCCGACGCGCGCTTGCAGGACCTGATCACGGCCAATCCCTCACGCGATGAACTCGAGCACTATCTGCAGGACTCCCGTCATAAGTCGCTGTTCGATGATGGCCTCAAACGCGTTACCAGTGGCGTGACCACGATCGAAGAAGTGTCCCGTGTGGTTAACCTGTAGCAACTAAATATGATGGTGATCAAATTCAATGCATACCGGGTGGCAATCGTAGAGTGCGCTGTGCTGAAGATTCGCGGTGCGCACGGCGTACCCTGCAATCTCTTCACTCAAATGGTAACAGTAGCGACGCTTTTCGCTCCACAGCGGCGCGTAGTGCGCCGACTCCCATGATTCAGGCGAGAAATACGGGTTAAGCATCGCCATGGCCATTGAACTCAACGCAAGCCGTTCACAGACCGCAGCGCCAAAGCAAGCGGACACGCTTAGCAAGGCGCTTGCAAACCTGACGCAAAAGTCGCCGGATGTACAGGATCGGATATTGTTTACCGAACAGCTCGCGCTAATGCTGGAAACCGGTATGGCCCTGCACGAAGCCCTAAAGGCTTTTTGCACGCTGGATATCAAGCCCGGACTCAAAACGATCGTCGAATCGCTGATGAATGATGTCGAAGAAGGCCGGACCTTTTCCGCGGCACTCAGCAGGCACGCTGACTTCTTTTCGATGGCTTATATTAACCTGGTGGCCGCGGCCGAAAACGGCGGTTTCCTCGACCGGGTGCTGGTCGAGCTCAAGGATATGGACGAAAAGCGCGAAAAGCTGAAGTCGACCGTGGTTTCGGCGATGGTCTACCCGGCCTTCCTGATCCTGTTTTCGCTCGGCGTCGTCGTGTTCGTGCTGGTGTTCGTGTTCCCGAAGTTCGCCGAGCTGTTCGCGCGCATCAGCGATCAGCTGCCCGGCAGCACCCGAATCCTGATGGCCGCGAGTCATGCGCTGATCAATTACTGGTGGCTGTTCATCGCCGTCATCACGGTGCTGGCCGTGGCTGGCCGCTACTGGCTGAAAACGCCGCACGGCATCGAGACAATGGACCGGCTCAAACTCTCGGTTGTGGTGATCAAGGATATTTTTGTCCAGCTCTATCTGGTGCAGTCGATGCGCCTGATGGCGATGTCGATGGCGAATGGCGTCAGTGTCATGGATACGTTGGAGGCTTGTCGCGAAGTCGTGCGTAACAACGTGTTCAATCGCTTCATCGCGCAACTGCAGGTGCACGTCGAAGAAGGTGCAGGTTTCTCGGCCGGCTTCGAAGAAGCGGATTTCATGCCGGCAACGGTAAAGCAAATGATCAGAACCGGCGATGACACCGGCAATCTGCCTCAAGTTATGGCCAGGGTGGCCGATTACTACGAACGAGAGCTAGAGAAGAAACTGGCGCTGTTCGCGCGTCTGGTCGAGCCGATCATGCTACTGGTCATGGGGGCGGTGGTCGGGCTGATCGTCAGTTCGCTGATACTGCCGATCTTCAAGCTCTCACGCGCCGTTGCCTAAGTTTACTATAAGGCCTACGGCTTGCGCAGTGGGATAAGTCGACAGACGAAATGTGCCGAATTACTGATGAATAAAGTGCATTTCTCAATGAACCTGCTATATAAAACAATAAGTAACGCATTGAACAGTTGTTGAATCTATCAACGAGTAACAGTTATGAAAGTCGTGCCGAAAATACACAAGCCGGGCAAAAGCATCGCTGAAAATGGCTTCACACTGGTTGAACTGCTGATCGTCGTGATCATTCTGGCCATTCTTGCGGCCATCGTAGTGCCGCAGTTTGCATCGACCACGGATGACGCCCGCAGTTCCTCTGCCGACAGTACGCTAGCTGGGCTCAGGGCCGCTATCGATCTGTACTATCAACAGCATAACAATACCTATCCGGGTGCTATCACTGCGGTCCCGACAGCGGCTTGTACGGGTACAGCGGGTACAGGTGTGGCGACCGGTGGCGCAGGTGCGACAGCAACCACTGCTTTCATGGAACAGCTCTCACTTTACAGTGATGCTGCCGGTGGTACCTGTTCGGTCAGCGATGCAACCAACCACAGGTTTGGTCCTTACCTGAAAAAATCCGATATTCCGACCGATCCATTCGTTAATGTTTCCGCACTTGAGGTTGTTGCAGCCGGTGATCTGAATATGACAGCCAGCGCTGATCCGGGCCCGGGTGGTTTCAAGTATGATTCACAGACCGGCAAGATCATTATCAATTTAAGAAACGAAGAGAACCGTTAATCGCCGGGGCACATTGGTGAACAGATGCGCCAGAGTCAAAGAGGATACAGTCTTCCCGAACTGTTGGCCGTCGTAATCATCCTGGGGATTGCCGCCGCCGTGGCGATCCCTGATATTTCAACAACCGATCCCGATCAACTCAATATCGCGGCCGAGGAACTGGCACAGGCGATGCGCTTCGCGCGCAGCGAGGCGTTACGCACCGGTCAACCGCACGGTTTCCGCCAGCAGTCCAGCGCTAAACGTATTCGAGTATTCAGGCCCGATACCAGCACCGCACCCTGGACTCTGAACTACGACGTCTATCATCCCGTCAGTAAAAAACTGTACGACATAGATCTGAATATACATCCTTTCGCCCGGGTTGACAGCCTGAGCCATAACAGGGTCTACCGTGGTGTCTGTAACAGCGGCGGTAATGTTTACTTCGATAGCAGCGGCATCCCGCGTTGTGCCGATCCCGAAACCGTACTGCTCGAGCAGTTTGAGGTCACATTGACGTTGAGCGGTCACTCGCGGACCGTGACGCTGCACGGCATCACCGGCAGGGTGACGGTGCAATGAGCCATCGCAGCAGGCGGTGCGCACGGCGCACCCTACAAATGCACCAACCGAACGCAGGCGACGCCGCGCGCACCAGGAGCACCGCGTCCGCCACCGTAGAGTGCGCCGTGCGCACCAAAGCCAACATGACCGGCCTGTCCTACGTTGAGGTCCTGGTCGCCGTTGTGCTGATCACCCTGGTCCTGGTCCCGGCGATGGATGCATTGCTGCCCGGCCTGGCGGGCAGCGGCATTCACCAGACCACGGCCGAAGACCACTACCAGCTGACCGGCAAACTGGAGCGGGTGCTGATCAAACCATTCGGCCAGCTCAACAGCGCGGCCAACGCTGCCGGCAGCCCAGCCACGCCGACGACCTATTCGGATTTGCACGGCTTTGCAGATTGCCTCCGGATCGATTGTAACGTGTTTATCGCCGGCTACGACGGCGACAACGCCGATGGCGACGACGACCCGTTCACCGGCACCGACGACGGCCTGCTATGGGTGCGGGTCACGATTGCGGGTACCGGCATCAGTATCGAGAGCCTGGTAAGTGAATACGATTAAGCCGCAAGCGGTGCGCAACAATTCACAAGTTTCTAACCAAGACGGTTTCACACTGGTTGAACTGCTGGCCGCGACCACGTTCGCGGCGCTGCTGATCGTCGGCCTCGGCGGCATTGTCGGCCAGATCACGACCGCCCGCGACACGGTGCAAGACAGGAATGACCTGACCCGGCAGGCCCGCTTCGCGATGGACCAGATGGTGCGAATCGTGCGTCACAGTCCGCGATTGTTATTGCCGTTAATGGACAATCCCGCTACCGACTGGAGCGAGCACGTGCGCGAGCAGACGATTCCGGCATCAACACCGGAAGGATCCAGCACCTTTGCAACCG
>JABDQW010000043.1 GCA_013042055.1 Gammaproteobacteria bacterium
GCCGTAGTCCTTGGCAAAAGTTGCAACGCCGCCATGGCGCTTGAGGGGCAGTGATAAACTGGGTAGCGACTCACCGCTTGGGTGAATATCAAATACTGTATTACTCTTCGAGAAATCATGGTGTTGAGTAGCGGTAACAGCGGTCAACTGCGGAATCTAGGTTAATGCTCTAGGTTTCTACCACGGCGTAATTTCGACTTACCGAATTTTTCATTGATTTCATCACCCAGTGCATCCAGTTTTTCCTGTCTTACATTTTGCTCGAAAGCCTGCTCTGGCGAATCCGTAAACAAATCTCGCTGTAATTCCATGTTCTCTGAAAAGTTGGAAATGCCTACGCCCACCAGTCTGATCGGTCTTACATCCTGTTGCCACACTCCAAGGAACAGCTGTTTAACCGTGTTCCACATCTTCCGTGTTTGGTTGGTGTTTTCCGGTAACGTTTTAGAACGTGTAATGGTATTGAAATCGTGGAAACGAATTTTAATATTGACTGTTCTCCCTTTTATGTCTTTATCGCGTAAACGCGCTGCGACCTGTTCGGTCAGCTGCAACAATATCGCCAGTAATGCGTCTTTGTCTTCAATGTCATTTGCAAACGTCGTTTCTGCCGAGATTGACTTGGCTTTTGCATCAGAAATCACCGCACGTTTGTCCAGACCTTGGGCCAGGCGTTGAATATGGTCTCCCATTTTGCCAAATCGTTTTATCATGTCATCTGCTGGCCAGTAACGGGCGTCCTGAATCGTTTTTATACCTATCTGCCGCAATTGCTGCTCTGTTTTTTTACCAACCCCCCATATACGATTGACCGGTAAAGGATCGAGAAAATCCTGCACTTCATTCTGCGCTACTAAGACGTAACCATCGGGTTTGTCGATATCAGAGGCTATTTTTGCGACGAATTTATTAGGTGCCACACCGGCAGACGCAATCAGGTTGCATTCATTTTTGATGTCTTGTTTTATTTTCCGGGCAATCGCAGCAGCGGATCCAAGCAGTTTTTCGCTGCCAGCAACGTCCAGAAATGCCTCATCGAGTGACAAAGGTTCGATTTCCGGTGTATACCGATAAAATATGTCACGGATCTGCTTGGATACATTGACGTACAATGGCATGTTGACTGGTAAACAAACCAGATCCGGACACAGTCGCAATGCGTGTGCCATGGGCATGGCGCTGAGCACACCATATTTACGAGCTTCGTAATTGGCGGTTGCCACGACTCCGCGGCCACTAGCAGAACCGCCGACCACAACAGGCAGGCCTGCCAGGTCAGGGTTTTCGCGTATTTCTACCGAAGCATAAAAGGAATCCATGTCGATATGTATAATCATACCGAATAGTATAATTAATCAAATGAGGAGCGTCCTGATGGTAGGAAAAAATGTACAACCTATCAAGATACCGGGTGGTTTATTTTCTGGCTCTTGTGGTTGGCGCGATATTCGCGGAAACTACCTTACCCTCTTGCGTTCAAGCCTTGAGTGATTTTATTAAGCTCTGCGCAGCCGCTTTTGAGACCTGTCGCGTCGTTCGAGCCGTCCCTCTACCCGGGCGTTGTATTAAGCTGCTCGAGCGCAACGGGTTCGCCGTAAACAAACCCCTGGATCAGGTCGAATCCAAGCTGCCTGCAAACCGCAAGTTCGCCGGGATGTGACACACCTTCCGCCAGAGCCAGTGTTTTACCTTTCTTAACCAGTTCGACCAATAAACCGATCATATCCTGACGCTGGTGTGGTGCTGCGTCCAGGCCCCGGATCAGTGATATATCAAACTTCACTGCGTAGGGCGGTATATTCATCAGCTCCAGCAGGCGTGCCTGACCGGCGCCAAAATCATCGTAGGCAAGATCGATACTCATGTCCTGCAAGGCGGTATTCAACCTGTTCAGTGTTTCGTGATCTGTGACTGCCTGTTCATGTATTTCCAGTACCAAGGGAACATCCGGGTGTTTATTACGGATACCTTGCAGGGAAGCCATCAGCCTCTGCCAGTCTTTCAATTCCCCCGGTTGTGTATTCACGAACAGGGGGATGTTGCTTAATGGTGAGTTCGCCCACCGGTGCACACCCACATCACGCAGGGTTTCGCTCAACTCAACGCCGCGTCCCAAGCTTTCGGCCAGGAAAAACAAGGGCACCGGCAATTCCGACAACTCCGGATGTTTGCCTCTTCCGAGCAGTTCCAGACCCATGATGCGTTCATCAATAGCGGAAACGATAGGCTGGAACAGGGGATGAACCAGTTTGTCTTCCAGCAACTTTTCAAGGTGTTGTGCACCGATCGGGATGCGATCGACATGTTCATCGGGTGAAAAGTAAGCGGTAACGGTGGAATCCGGTGAGGCCTGTTGATGCGCGCCGCCGCTTTCCTGCCGAAAGCGGAATTCGGTATCGGCAAAGCGGATGACATCGCCGGGATTCAGTGGCCGGCATGCAGTCACCGGCTCATGATTCACATAAGTTCCGTTGGTACTCCCCAGGTCCCGGATCAGCAGCTGTCCGTCCTGCTGCAGCAATTCCGCATGCTGGCGCGATACATTATTTGAATGCAAGGTGACAGCCAGGCCGGTTTCTCTGCCGACCAGCGCGGGAAACGTGTTTATCGGTATGCGGTAAACAGTTTCTCCGTCAACCCAGTAGCCTTCCAGGTAACATCCGGACATAACACCTCGCCGTAGAAAATGGTGTCTGGAACGTAAATCAAGTGGAGCCGGGCTGCCGAACCTTACCGGACAGCACCCTCCTGCGGTGGATAATCCACCTGTCGCATTAATTCGAACATTTAATCCTTTATATGTTGTTCGATACCCAACGCCCTACTTTACCTTTATCGCTTCAGTAACCCCCTACTTTTGCCGGGTAATCATAAGTTATTTATTTTAGGTGGATTTCAGTGACACCACACACTATAACAGGGTGTCGGCATGGGACATGCGTTGACAGTCAAAAAGACACTCTTTTGCATGATCGGAGACAGAACTCATGAACCAGCCATTAAGCCAAGGGGCACTCAGGAAAAAAAACCTGGCCTTTATCGGAACCGGTGGCGTCGGATACAAGTAGAATAAACGCCCTGTTACCCGAATATCAACCGTTTTTTGACAGTTGGCGATACCATTCACTCAGCCCGAATGACGAGTTCCTTCCTACATTTACCCGCCTATTAATAAAAACCACGCTCACCAATCCAGGATTTAAGCTATTACCGCCAAATTCCAGCTAGCCCGCATTTCTCGCCGGGATCACGGGAGCAGGCGCCGGATTCGTGTTCGTAAGCGCCGCTCTGGAGCGAAAAGCTTAGCAATAGCTACGGTTTGAGTGAAGAGCAAGCTTGCGGACACGAAGACCAGCCTGAAGTGTGATAGGCATGTTCGAATAACACACTGTATTTTAGCCATCCTTACCTTCGACCACCGATTCGTGCCGCCCGGTTACACCAAGCGTCAACGGGGGGTAATGCGTCAAACGTCGCCGGGGAGAACATGACGACTGGCGCGGGGCATCAGGCTTCCTCCTTAACGCTGCTTTATTAGCCAGTTGTTATTATTCAAACTGTTATGTTGGTTCGACCCGGATATTTTTGACCCGGATACTGGGTCTCGTGCGGGCTAGGGATTTTCGGCTGATTTAAAGGAGTGTGCTGAATCGATTGCTTGACACAAATCGGCCAAGATTTGTCGCCAGCGATCTATGACGAGCAAGTGACCGGCATCGGGTACAAACCGGGCTTGGCAATTTGGTAACGCGGTGGCTATCGCACGCCCGATCTGCACCGGCACGGTAGCGTCCTGCTCACCATGCCAGAGTTGTACCGGTACTTGGATTTCCTGCAAAGAAAAGGGCCAGGGATTTGCTAGCAGAACGATGTCCCGAACTGCACCGTGACTCCCTAAGCGGAGTGCCTCAGCCAAATCCTCTTTGAGTGCGGTCTGAATAGGTGGGCGAATGTAGATGTCTCGATCCACCGAGGGTAAATGCGCATTGAGAAGAGCCAGATACCAATCTGGTCGCTGCCGGGCAAGGGTGACGAGGGCAGCTGCGAGTAAGGATACCGGCCAATCACCCCATTTGGCCAGTGTTAACAAAAGTCGGTTAAGCCAAGGCATATCGGCTACTGCCTTCGTTTCATCAACTGGTCCCATCGGACTAACCAAGCTCACGGTTGTCAGGCGTTGCGGGATTTTCCAGGCACAGGCGGCGGCATAGGGTCCGCCTCCCGATATGCCGAGCACGGCAAAACGCTCCAGCCCCAAATGATCAGCCAAGACCTCCACATCCGCCGGCCAGTCCAGGAGCGTGCGATGGCGCTGGTTGTCCGACAGTCCATACCCCGGTCGGTCGACCCCAATTAGGCGCACGCCTATCGTCGCAGGAATCGAACGGTCTGGGTGCCCTTGCAAGCGCGAGCCCGGTGTGCCAGGAAAAAGAAGTACCGGTTGCCCTGTTGGCTCGCCGTAGTCGACGTATGCCAGTCGCCGGCCATCTGGCAGGTGTACGCGATGGCTGGTTAGGGGGATAGCTGGACCGTAGACGCGATAGTCTGCTTTTTTCAACCT
>JABDQW010000056.1 GCA_013042055.1 Gammaproteobacteria bacterium
CATCAGATCCTTTGCCGCCGAAGTTTCCATCCTCGATATATTTCTTTGCATTGTCCCAGGCGCCACCACCGGTGGTCATCGAGATGGCCACGAACAGACCGGTTACGATGGTACCGATCAACATACCACCCAGCGCCTGCGGGCCGAGGGTCAGGCCAACGACTATGGGTACGGCGATGGGTAACAGTGAAGGAATGATCATTTCCTTGATCGCGGCACGTGTCAGCATATCCACAGCACGTGAATAGTCGGGTTTTTCAGTTTTGTTCATGATGCCGGGCATTTCCCTGAATTGGCGCCTGACCTCATTGACGATACCGCCTGCAGCACGGCCGACGGCTTCCATCGCCAGCGCACCGAACAGGTAAGGGACCAGACCGCCGATAAACAGGCCGATGATGACCATGTGATCAGACAGGACAAAGTTGACCGCTTTTCCAGCCTCGGCGAGCGAGTTGGTGTAGTCGGCGAACAGAACCAAGGTCGCCAGACCGGCTGAGCCGATAGCATAACCCTTGGTCACCGCCTTCGTGGTATTACCGACGGCGTCGAGTGCATCAGTCGTCTTGCGGATATCCTCCGGCAGCTCGGCCATCTCGGCAATGCCGCCGGCATTGTCGGTGATCGGGCCGTAGGCATCAAGTGCCACGATGATGCCGGTCATCGATAGCATCGCGGTTGCCGCGATAGCGATACCGTAGAGGCCTGCCAGGTAATGCGCTCCCCATATTGAAGCGCAGACTGCCAGCACGGGTAGGGCGGTTGCTCGCATCGATACACCCAGACCGGCGATCACATTGGTGCCGTCACCGGTGGTTGATGCTTCGGCGATGTGTCTGACAGGGCTGAATTCTGTTGCGGTGTAGTACTCGGTAATCGCGACCATGGCCACGGTCAATGCCAGGCCGATCAAAGCAGCGCCGTACAGTGACAGGGTCGAGAAGTCGCCGACACCGGCCATCATTGAGTCCGTGACGAAGTAGAATGCGATCGCCGAGATCACCGCTGAGATCACTGCGCCTTTATAGAGGGCCGTCATTATCTTGCCGCCTTCGGTTGTTTTCACGAAGAAGGTGCCGACGATTGATGACAGGATCGAGATACCGCCAAGTACTAGCGGATAGCTGATGGCCAGCTCACCGACATCACCCAGCAGCAGCCCACCCAGCAACATGGTCGCAATGATGGTCACTGCATAGGTTTCGAACAGGTCGGCGGCCATACCGGCGCAGTCACCGACGTTATCACCCACGTTGTCGGCGATCACAGCTGGGTTGCGCGGGTCATCTTCGGGTATGCCGGCTTCGACTTTGCCGACGATGTCAGCACCCACATCCGCACCTTTGGTGAAGATGCCGCCGCCGAGTCGCGCAAAGATCGAGATCAGCGAGCCACCGAAAGCCAGCCCGACAAGAGCGTGGAGTATATCTCTGATCGGCATGTTCATGCTGCTGAGAATGATGTAGTAGCCGGCGACCCCGAGCAGACCAAGGCCGACGACTAGCAGTCCGGTGATGGCGCCACCACGGAAAGCGATGGTCAGCGCCGGGTTGATTCCCTGTTTAGCCGCTTCAGCGGTACGGGCGTTGGAGCGTACCGAGATATGCATGCCAATGAAGCCCGCCAGACCGGAGAAGACCGCGCCGATCGCAAATCCGACAGCGGTCGCCGAGTCCAGAGCAAACATAACTACGAAGAAAACGATCACACCGACGATGGCGATTGCAGTATATTGGCGCCTCAGGTAGGCGCTTGCCCCTTCCTGGATTGCGTTCTGGATGCGTACCATTTCATCACTGCCCTGACTTTTCGAGAGCACGTTGAAAATGGAGAACACGCCGAAACCAATGCCTGCAAAGGCACAAGCGAGTGCGAATATCAATTCGGATGACATAATGAGTATCCTCTGTTTATTTTCTGAATATGATCGTCAACCGACCAGTCATCGTATCGATGACTAGTCGGGTGGCTGGGATGTTGGTTAACCCAGTGACGCGAAGATTTTGTCACGGATTTCATCAACGCTGCCGATGCCGGCGATTTTGTGATAAGCGGGTGCATTGGCTTCGCTACTGGCCGCCCATTTGGAGTAGTAATCAATCAACGGTTCCGTTTGCTCGTGGTAAACGTCAAGGCGCTTGCGAACCGTTTCCTCCTGATCATCATCGCGCTGAATCAGGTCCTCACCGGTTTCATCGTCCTTGCCTTCAACCTTCGGTGGATTAAAAACAAGGTGGTAGGTTCGGCCCGATGCCAGGTGCACGCGGCGGCCGGACATGCGCTTGATGATCTCATTGTCATCGACATCGATCTCAACGACTGCATCAACTGCGATGCCGCCGTCCTTCAAAGCATCGGCTTGCGGGATGGTGCGTGGAAAGCCATCGAACAGGTAGCCGTTCTTGCAATCATCTTCCTGGATGCGTTCTCTGATCATACCCATGATGATGTCATCAGAGACCAGGCCGCCGTCGTCCATGATTTTTTTTGCGGCCTTGCCAAGCTCGGAACCGGCCTTTACATGCGCACGCAGCATGTCGCCAGTCGAGATTTGTGGAATATTGTATTTTGCTGTGATGTACCCTGCCTGGGTGCCCTTGCCCGCACCGGGGCCTCCTAATAGAATCGCTTTCATGTTTGCTCTCCAGATTAAATCTTATATGTTTCAGTAACGTACCGCGACTATTTAAATGCGCTTTCGAATCGTGTGCCAGGCTCGATGCCCCATTTCTGGTCCAGGCCGTAATCGCGAATCAACTGATCGACCGCTTTTTGGCCGTGATCGCGCATCACTTCACCGAGTACCATACGCGCGGCATTGCGATTGTAACCACTGCCGAGTTCGACATGCATGGCGATCAATTCGCGCGCTTTTTCTAATGTCATCGCCGTTGACCGTGCTTACAATTCGAACGCGTCCAATTTTTTCGGTACTGCAACTTTCTTCAAAACGACGTACTTCGGCATACCGTTTTTGTAAGGAGGATAGTCCTCACCCTTCATCAATGGCGCCAGGTATTCACGGCATTTTTTGGTTATACCGAATCCATCTTTGGTGATGAAGTTTGCCGGCATCATTTTTTCGACGTTGGCGACTTTGCTCAACGGTGCCATCTCTATTTTCCAGCGATAGGGTTTGTTACTGGTGCGTTTGATCGCCGGCATAACGGAATTATGGCCCTTGATGGCATATTCAACAGCGGCCTTACCGGTTGCATACGCCTGATCAACATCGGATTTGGAGGCGATATGGCGTGCTGCGCGCTGCAGATAGTCAGCCACGGCCCAGTGATACTTATAACCCAAACCATCCTGAATCATATTGGCAACGACGGGCGCGGCACCACCCAGTTGGCTGTGGCCAAATGCGTCTTTCAACCCGGTTTCTGCCAGGAACTTGCCATCAGGCCAATGCACGCCTTCCGAAACGACAACGGAGCAATAACCGTATTTTTTGACCTTGTCATCGACGGCTTTGAGGAATTTCTTCTGATCGAACTCGACTTCGGGGAACAGCACGACAATCGGAATTTCATAGTCATCTGTAGATGCCATGGCGCCGGCAGCTGCAATCCAGCCAGCGTGGCGGCCCATGACTTCAACCACGAACACCTTGGTCGAGGTTGCGCACATCGAGGCCACATCGAAGCTGGCTTCCATGGTCGAAATCGCTATGTACTTGGCAACCGACCCAAAACCAGGACAGTTGTCCGTGATCGGTAGGTCGTTATCGACGGTCTTGGGCACGTGCACAGCCGTGATCGGGTAACCCATTGTTTCGCCGATCTGAGATACTTTCAGGCAGGTATCAGCCGAGTCACCACCACCGTTGTAGAAAAAATAGCCGATGTTGTGCGCTTTGAACACTTCGATCAGGCGCTCATACTCACGTTTGTTATCTTCCAGGCTTTTTAACTTGAATCGGCAGGAACCGAAGGCGCCGGATGGTGTGTGCCGCAACGCAGCAATGGCTGATTTCGATTCCTTGTTGGCGTCGATCAGATCTTCGGTCAAAGCCCCGATGATGCCATTACGACCGGCGTAGACTCTGCCAATTTTACCTTTGTGTTTGCGTGCGGTCTCGATAACACCGCATGCCGATGCATTGATAACTGCTGTAACACCGCCCGATTGTGCATAAAACGCATTCTTTTTTTTGCTCATAGGATATCCCCTGGAATATTAGATTTTGTCTTTGTATTCTGTAGGCTGATCATGCTGATTCTTCACGGTCTTTGGCTTCCTTGTCGGCGTGAACCTGCAGCATGGTGACAACACAATCCGTTATGTCATCGTAATCTGTTTTTCCTGTACCGTATTGTTGAAAGCCGCGGTAGTAGAACTGGCTACGGTAGGTTTTTTCGGCAACTTTGACGATCACAAAGCTGGCCTTGTCATGTTCCCAGAATATAGCAGGACACACGGTAAGCTGGCGGTCTTGCGGGTACATCTTGATTTCTACGTCGGCCAGTTGGATCTCGTGAGACTGTCCGGGCCAGCGTTCTTTCAACGTGGTTTCAACCGCCCATTGTTCAGCGTCTGTAAAATCGGGTACCGGTGACATGAAGACCTGAGTCCGAGATGATAATGGAGCGCGATGATACCCTAAATACCGGTTTTTTTCAGTAAAAACGGGGCCAAGACGGGCGAAAAAAGCATCTAGTTGATTGATCCACGTCAGTATTGGCTCGAATTTAGTTGATGCTTGGGCGTTAGGCTATCGCTGTTGCGTATTTAGGATGTGATCGGGAGTACGGTAGGGTGCGCCGTATAGGAATGACCAACCAACTTAATGCAATGACGGCATCTGGGTAGCACCGTTAGCGATTTCGTCGGGTGTTGCATCGCGCACGACATTAACTCTGATATTGTAGGTAATCACTTTGCCTGCGAAGGGATGATTGCCATCTACCGTGAGCTTGCCGTCATCGATTCTGGATACTCTGAACATCCGCGATTCACCCTTGTCATTCTGGAACTCGACTTCGGCGCCGACGTGTCTGAACTCAGCAGGGACATTGTCGATATCGTCGGTAAAAGTCAGCTCGGGCTGGTGTTGACCAAAGCCCTCTTCGGGTGTCAGTTCAACGCTGATTTCGTCGCCTTGCTCGCATCCCTCAAGTGCATGCTCAATTTTCTCGATAACCTGGCTATCTCGCCCGTGAATGTAATTCACCGGCATGTCGATGCGCTCGAGGATTTCATTATTTTCATCGGTGATGGTGTAGGTGAGGGAGACAAATTTGTCACGTTCGATCGTATTCGTCATGAAATGCCTGACTGATATTGATGTTACAAGCGGCTTATTTTCGCATACAATCACTGTGCCGTATACACTTCGGGTACACGTCTGCAGCCGGGGAGTGTGTTAATATTCCTTACAAATCAGGAGGTTAAGATGAGTTTTTGCAGTTCCGGTTGTGCTGAAAGCGAGCCTTACGCCTTGCGAGTATTGGGTGACAGCATGCTGCCAGAGTTCGCAGAGGGTACAGTCATCGTTATCGATCCAGCGGGCGCGATTCGAGACGGTAGCTATGTGATCGCAATGCATAATCAAGAGTATATATTCAGACAATTGCGCATCTATGACGAGCGCTACTACTTGCAGCCGCTGAACGACCTCTACGATACGGTCGAAATCGCAGGCCCTGATCAAATAAAAGGTGTGGTCTCCCAAAAAGCCGGCCGCAGGCGTAAAGACCACAAACGCTACGATC
>JABDQW010000058.1 GCA_013042055.1 Gammaproteobacteria bacterium
CGGCATCAAACCATCGACGCTGACGTACCGAATGAAGGTTTTCGGTATTCGAAAGGATGAACGAGCGCTGCTATCTGGCCTGAGGACGACACGCGTAGCTTGTGTTTGCCATGCTGGTGGTCACGACGCTTTCGGGCCGCAGATCAACTGGGCTGTAATGCTACGGTTAATGCATCTGTCATGAAGCCATTCAACCTAGATTCCGCAGTTGACCGCTGTTTCCGTTACTCAACTCTATGATTTCTCGAAGAGCATACAGTATTTGACATTCACCCAACCGGTTAGTCGCTACACAGTTTATCACTGCCCCTCAAGCGCCATGGCGGCGTTGCAACTTTTGCCAAGGACTACGGCCATTAGCTGCAAGTCGCGTCTTGCCCTGACGCTTGAGGACCAGCGCTAATTCTGTGTTCAACTGCGGAATCTAGGATGATGAGCTGCCGCGACCCTGGTGAGACATGCGGGCTACGCGGTAAGATACTGAAGATAATCAATTTTGCGCAGATCGCATCGTTGCGGTAGCAGCTGCCATTCAATTTGGGAATACATATGCAAGATAAAGAATACACCGAAGGTTTGCTGAAATTCATCCAGGCATCGCCGACCCCGTTCCACGCGGTCACCACGATGAAAGAAATGCTCGAGGTCGAGGGCTTCCAGCAGCTGAAAGAATCAGATGCTTGGCAAACGAGCACACCGGGTCGCTATTTTGTCAGCCGTAACGATTCGTCGATTATCGCCTTTTCACTAGCGAGTGATCTGGTTAAAAACGGCGTGCATATGGTCGGTGCACACACGGACAGTCCCTGCCTCAAGGTCAAACCAAATCCTGAGATTGTTAAAAATTGCTATTTCCAGCTCGGCGTCGAGGTTTACGGTGGCGCATTGCTCAATCCATGGTTCGATCGTGATTTGTCGCTTGCAGGCCGTGTCAGCTACGTCGATACTGCACAACAGGTGCGCAGTACCCTGATTAATTTTGAGCAGGCGGTCGCGGTGATACCCAGTCTGGCGATCCATCTTGATCGTGATGCGAACGAGAATCGTAGCATCAACAAGCAGGAGCACTTGCCACCCATATTGATGAAACTGCCCGACGATGAAAAACACAAAAAAGCCACGCCAGATTTTCGCGAACTGTTGTTAAAGCTTCTGTTGAAACAGCAGCCGGATATCGGTGCCGAGAAGGTTCTGGAGTACGAACTGGCATTATATGATGTCCAGCCGCCGGCGGTTATCGGTCTGCATCAGGATTTCATCGCCGGCGCGCGTCTTGATAATCTGTTGAGTTGTTATACCGGGTTGATGAGTTTGTTTAAAGCAGGACAGAACTCGAATTGCCTGCTGGTATGCAACGATCATGAGGAAGTCGGCAGTGTATCAGCAGCAGGGGCAACGGGCACATTTCTGAAAAGCGTGTTAAACCGTTTATGTCGCTCTCCAGAGCAGTTGGCGCGCACGCTCGATCGCTCAATGCTGATATCTGCAGATAACGCCCACGGTATTCATCCAAATTTCACCGGCAAACATGATGATAATCACGGACCGGTGCTCAACCAGGGGCCAGTAATAAAAATCAATGCGAATCAGCGTTACGCTTCCAACAGCGAAACCAGCGCCAGCTTTCGTAACCTGTGTGATCAGGCGGATGTGCCGGTGCAATCGTTCGTTGTGCGCTCGGATATGGCCTGTGGCAGTACTATCGGCCCGTTGACGGCCGCAGAAACCGGCGTAAGAACGATCGATGTTGGTGTGCCTACGTTCGGGATGCATTCGATACGCGAACTAGCAGGGCGTTGGGACGGCTATTATCTCTATCGCGCTTTACGCGAATACTTCAAGTAATGGTAACTTAACGTCTGCGGATTTTCCGTGCCTCCATTGCGGGTGTGGATGCGGGCAGTGTATTATCCTAGATTCCGCAGTTGAACACAGAATTAGCGCTGATCCTCAAGCGACAGGGCAAGACGCGACTTGCAGCTAATGGCCGTCGTCCTTGGCAAAAGTTGCAACGCCGCCATGGCGCTTGAGGGGCAGTGATAAACTGGGTAGCGACTCACCGGTTGGGTGAATGCCAAATACTGCACTACTCTTCGAGAAATCATAGAGTTGAGTAGCGCTAACAGCGGTCAACTGCGGAATCTAGGATCAAGGTGGGCGGCCTGCGAATCAACGTCTACAGAGCCGATGCTTAATGGTAAAATATCGTGGCGATCGGACGGTTTTCCTGAGCGAGATGGAAACCGTGCACAACAGCGAGAGGAACAAATAATGCCCAATGAACTCGACCCGCAAATTGACCAATGGTATGCCCATCTTGATAAAGGTCAGCGGTTCTACGTGACGGCCATCGATGATGAAAATAGTACAATAGAAGTACAGCATTTTGACGGCGATATTGAAGAGTTCAGCCTTGACGAATGGCGTGGCCTGGAAGTCGAGCTGAGTGTGGAGCCTGAAAATTGGTCGGGCGCGCTTGATATCGCTGAGCAAGATGACCTGGGTACCGGTGTAACGGACACGGGACCGGATGACTGGGCTGAACCTGGGAAAGATTTCAGA
>JABDQW010000062.1 GCA_013042055.1 Gammaproteobacteria bacterium
AAGCTGGGATGATCAAAAGTACAATGTGTTTTTCAAGTATGCCTATCACGGTTCAGGCTAGCCTTCGTGCCCGTAAGCTTGCTCTTCACTCAAACCGTAGCTATTGCTACGCTTTTCGCTCCAGAGCGGCGCTTACGGACACGAATTCTGCGCCTGCTCCCGTGATCCTGGTGAGAAATGCGGGCTAAGTCACTGGATTCCAGCTTAAAACATGCTGGAATGACGCGTAAGTGCGGCAGCAGTGACCTTGGATCTATTCGTGCGCAATCGCTTTGTCGGTAAACAAATAGTCTTTAAGCTCTTTGTCGAAAGCTGGATCGCGCCTACGGATCCACTCAAGCACCATGGCAGCGTGTTCTTTTTCCTCGTCACGATTATGCGCGAGAATTGCTTTCAGCTCGCTGTCTTTGCACGCATCCACGCGCTGGTTGTACCAGTCGACCGCCTCGAGTTCCTCCATCAGTGAAGTGATCGCGCGGTGCATGTCGCGTGTTTCATCTGACATTTCTTCGATTGGTTCATGATAGCCTTCGTTAGCCATTCGGGTTCTCCGCTGTTGTTGTTTACTCTAGAAATTCGAGCCGGTCCGCGTACTTATCCAGTGCTTTCTGGGCGCAAGCTTCATCGATATCGCCACCGGGCGCTCCAGAAACGCCGATAGCGCCAAGGCGAGCGCCGCCTGCGATTATCTCTAAAGCGCCTTCCATGACGATAATATCATCCAGATGATTCATTTCAGCTCTGATGTCATCTCGTCTATTTCGAAAATCACCGGAGCTGGTGCCCGCCATCACGGCGAGATTGGCTTTTTCTTCCGATATCTGCAGAGTAAACCGCGGCGCGAGATCATCACGCATGGCGACCCGCACCAGGCCGTTGCGGCCAACCACAACCACGCTGACCTGGTAACCCTGTTTGCGGCATTCATCGACTGCGGCAGCGGCGATATCTTGTGCCAGATCGAGGCCGATATTCTTGATGCTGAAGGCGTCACCCGCGCGAGCTGTACTAACGGTGATGACAATGAGTGGCAGTATACAAAGCTTGATCAATTTGGACATCGATCACAGCCCCTTTATTTCTTTCAGCAGTTCAATTTGTGTTTGCACGATATTTGCAGAATTGTGAAACATCGCGGTCTCTTCATCGTTCATGTCTAAAAGTATGACGTCCTCCATGCCGCTTTTGCCGAGCACGGCAGGTACGCCGATCGCGATATGATTGTGGCCGTACTCACCATTGAGAATGCTGACGGTGGGCAGAATGCGTTTGCGATCATGGGCGATGGCGTCGACCATTTCGGCAACCGAGGCTGCAGGTGCATCATAGGCGCTGCTATTCTGGCGCAGGGCGAGAATCTCGGCGCCGCCATGACGTGTGCGTTCGACGATTTCGTCAAGCCTGTCCTTGTCGAGAAAATTGGTCACCGGGATACCCGCTATCGTCGTGTAGCGGTGCATCGGCACCATGGTGTCACCGTGACCACCGAGTACCATCGTGTTGATATCCAGCGTCGAATAGCCGGTGTCCATCGCAATGAAACTGGCCATGCGGCTGGAATCGAGGACGCCGGCTTGGCCAAATATACGATTGCGCGGCCAGCCGGTCTTCTGCCAGGCATAGTATGTGACAATATCGACCGGATTGGTCACGAATAGCATCAGGCAATCTGGCGCATATTTCATCGCATCGTCGACAATTCCGTCAATGATATCAATGTTCTTTGCCAGCAGATCTTCCCGTGACATGCCCGGTTTTCGTGGTAGGCCGGCGGTGACGATGATCAGGTCGGAGTTTGACATTAGTGAGCCGTCGCTGCCCCCGTGTAGCCGCGTGTCGTACTCGAATAGCGGCGCAACTTCCTGAATATCCAGGGCGGCACCCTCGGCCGCGCCTTTGTTGATATCGAGTAATGCAATCTCGCGGCACATGTCCTTTGCTGCGATGAACTGGGCAGTGGACTCACCGACACGTCCGGCGCCAACGATGGTGATTTTGTTCATGAACTAATTTCCTGTGGTTCTAGTTGTTACGTGTTGGGATGAGTTTAGCGTGTTTTTTTACCGGATAAGAATATTATGTCGGATATTGGAATGGTTCACCGGGTATTTGTGACAGCCCGGTTCCTGCGCCTGCTGCTGTGATCCTGGGGACAAATGCGTATTAGTATTATCAGAGCTGCGGCGCAGTCCGTCAGCTTAGCGGCTGAAGAATAAAAAAGGCCACCTCACAGTGGCCTTTCAGGGGCATCGGGTTTGCGTAGAAATTATGCGCGACCCATTGCGCCAAAGCTCTTGATAAACGGACCTGCCATGCGCGGGTCAGAAATCATGGCCTTGAAATCACCTTTCTTGAACTTCAGCTTGCCCGTTGAGAACGCCAGTCCCAGACCGGTCATGCCGATTTCCTTGGCCAGCCATTTTTCCCAGTTTTTCTGTTCGGCGCGCATGTCCCAGTTAAGCTCGCGGCCGTCGTAAGCGCCAGCTTCAACGACTTCACCGTTCTGTACGTCAATGAAACCTTGACAGGTATCATCGCCCGGATAGCCGTAGCCGATAACCGAACTGAACTCGATTTTCGCAAGCGCATCTTTCAATGCAGGTTCTGCATTCCACTGTTCCTGGAAACTTTTCATCCAGGCATCATCAAATAAAGCCATTTTAACCTCCGGAAATGTTCTTAATTGGGCATTTGGTAGGCCCTGTCATTTATGGGCCAAGCTAAACATGGCCCTTACCAGTATCCAGTGTACGTGGTCGTTATGGGTAGTTATTAACTCACCGAATATCGCCGGCGGGATAGTAGCACACAAAAATCTATATCGGAAGGGGTAGGCTAGCCCGCATTTCTCGGGCTGAGGTGGCGAAGGTGTTATTTCAGCTCCATCGCCATCGCATTGATATTGTTGTGCTGTAGCAGGTTGAGATTGTGGTTGAGTTCCCTGCGACTATTCACCGGTCCGATACGAACGCGGTGCCATTGCTCATTTTCGATGGAAACCTGGTTGATACTGGCCTCCAGACCGAGCAAGGCGACCGTCGCCTTGAGTTTCTCCGCATCCTGCCGATTTCTGAAGGAGCCGGCTTGCAGGATATAGCGTTTGCTGTCCACTCTACTGGGGGTTTTTTTGCTTGCCGGCGGCCGAATTTCGTCTTCTGGTATCAGTACCTCGAGCTCGGGCAGTATTGTATAAAAATTGAACTTCGGCTCCTGTTGGGCTGGGGTTTCCGGTTTGGCTGAGGTATTTGTATTGTGCTGTTTAATCCTGTCGAGTTCGGTTTTGACAGCGTCGCTAAAACTGATGTCGGTCGGCGGCTGTTTGTCCAGGTAAACCAGGAACGCGATGAAAAGGCCGATCGCGAGCCCACTGAGCATCCATACAAATCCAGACATGGGTTTTTTCTTCTTCCGATTGACGTGTGATTTATAGTCAGCGGGCATGGTTACATCATCTCAGGTGCGCTCACACCCAACAGCTCGAGGCCATTTCGTATCACCTGGCTGGCTGCAGAAATCAGATTCAGGCGCGCGTTGCGTATGCCTGCATCGTCAACGATGAATTGATGGGCATTGTAATAAGTGTGAAACTGGTTGGCCAGCTCACGCAAATAATGTACCAGCAGATGCGGTTCGGCGTTGATCGCAGCTTTTTCCACGACCTCGGGATATTTCGCAAGCTGCACTGCCAGGTCAGTTTCGTGCGACTCCGTCAGCAGCTCCAAATTATCATTGCCGGCAGCGATATCATGCGACAGGTTTTTTTCGGCGAGCTGTCGTATCACGCTGCAGACGCGGGCATGGGCATACTGGATATAGTATACCGGATTGTCATTGCTCTGAGATTTGGCCAGGTCGAGATCAAAATCCATGTGCTGTTCGCTCTTGCGCATGACGTAGAAAAAACGTGCGGCATCATTGCCCACTTCATTACGTAATTCTCGCAAGGTCACGAATGAGCCGGAACGCGTGGACATTTGCACGCGTTCACCACTTCGATACAGAATCGCGAACTGGACCAGCAGGATATCGAGCTTGGTTTCATCCTCGCCCAATGCATTGATAGCGGCTTTAACACGCGGTACGTAACCGTGATGGTCGGCTCCCCAGATGTTAATCACGCGATGAAAGCCACGGGCGAATTTATCCATGTGGTAAGCGATGTCTGATGCAAAATAAGTGGCCTGGCCATTATCTCGAATGACGACACGGTCTTTCTCGTCGCCGAAGGCCGTTGAACGAAACCAGAGTGCGCCATTTTTCTGGTAGATATGCCCGCTATTCTGCAACTGTTGAACCGCCTGGTCGACCAGGTGCCTGTCCGCAAGCGTTTGTTCCGAATACCAGATATCGTAGTGTACGCCGAATTCTTCAAGATCGTCAGCGATGTCAGCGAGTATCGTGTCTAGCCCTGCTTCGAAAATAACACGGTAGCAATCAGCGCCGAGTAATTGTTTCGCGCGGTGAATCAACGCATCAATATGGATTTCCTTGTCGCCACCAGCCGGTTCATCGGGCGGCATATCTTCCATGATCAACCTGGGATCATGGACGAATACGCCGCCGTGATGCCGCACCAGTTCAGCAGCAATGTCGCGCACATAGTCGCCTTTGTAGCCGTTGTCCGGTAGCGCGATATTAGCGTCGAGCTGCTGCAGGTACCGCAACCACACGCTAACAGCGAGAATATCCATCTGCCGTCCGGCATCGTTGACATAATATTCACAGTCGACTTCACAGCCGATCGCGCGCATCAAAGACGCAACCGTGGCGCCATAGGCAGCCCCGCGGCCATGACCGACGTGTAACGGCCCTGTTGGATTGGCTGAAACGAACTCGATCTGGACTTTTTCACCGTGACGGATCTCGCTGGTACCATAACGGTCGCCGCGGTCGAGGATGATGCGGATGATGTCGAGCGTCGTTTGTTGGTGAACGAAGAAGTTGATGAAACCCGGACCGGCAATCTCGACCTTATGGATATGATCGTCATCAGGCAGCGCGTCGATCAGCGCCTGGGCGAGTTCGCGTGGTTGCCAGCCTGCGTTCTTGGCCAGCATCAGTGCGACATTACTGGCGAAGTCGCCATGGGCGACATCACGTGTTCGTGTTACCTGGATCTTCGGTTGCAATGCAGCATCCAGCGTGCCTTGTTGTTGCAAACGGTTAATGGCCTGATTGATCAGGTCTTCGATATTGGTTTTCAAAATGACCTAGCCTAAATCTGGAATGGGGGATTGCATTTTCGATCGATCGTTCTGCATCCGCCCTGGTGAATACAGCGGGATGATTTTACACGCATCCGCTGGTGAATAGCGAACAGTATTGCTCAGTAGGTGTCGTAGGGATCGACATCGATCGACCAGCGAACCTTGTTGCTGGTTTTGAGCTGAGTCAGTGCTAACGTCCAGGGCCGCAGCAGGCGATGCAAGGCCTGCCTTTGAGACGACTGCAGGATCAGTTGAAAGCGGTAGCGGCCGGCGCGCTTTTCCATTGGTGCGGGCAGCGGCCCGAATAGATCGACGGCATCACTGTCGCCCAGACAATCGCGCGCCGATTCCATGAACGCCAGCGCGAGCTCGACCTTGAGTGCTTCGCAACGCAACAAGGCAAGATGGCGATACGGTGGAAAACCGGCCTGCTCGCGTTCGGCCAGTGCCGCGTGAGCAAAGCCGTCATAACCTTGATGTAACAGCGTCTGCAACAATGGGTGATCGGGGTGGTGGGTTTGGATTAAGACCTCGCCGGGTTTTTCTGCGCGTCCGGCACGCCCGGCCACCTGGGTGATGAGCTGTGCCAGATGTTCCGCAGCACGAAAGTCGCCGCTGTATAAACCCTGGTCGGTATCGATCACGCCGACCAGCGTGACATTGGGAAAATCATGTCCCTTAGCCAGCATTTGCGTACCCACGAGTATTCTTGCGTTTCCGCTGCGTGCTTGCTCGAGTTTGGCGTCCAGCGATCCTTTTCGGCGTGTGGTGTCGCGGTCGATGCGTTCGATGCGGGTGTCGGGGTAGAGTGACTGCAGATATTGTTCGATGCGCTCGGTACCGGCGCCAATCGAGATCAATTCGGTGTTGCCGCAATCGCTGCAGTGCGCTGGTACCGGTGCTTCAGTACCGCAGTGATGACATCTGAGCAGATGTTGACTTTTGTGATAGGTCATGTGCGCATCGCATCGCTGGCATGAGGTGGTCCAGCCGCATTCATGGCACATCAACAATGGCGAGTAGCCACGCCGGTTTAAAAATAGTAAGACCTGTCCGCGATGGTTCAGATGTTTGTCGAGCGCTTGCAGCAGCTTCGGTGACAGACCGTGCTGAAGTTTCTGTCGACACAAATTCAACAGCTCGATGCGCGGTGATTGGCTGCTGCCTGCACGCTGCGACAGCGTGTGTAATTGGTAACGCCTGCTATAAGCATTGTGCAAAGTTTCCAACGACGGTGTGGCCGAACCCATAACGACTGGAATATCGGTCTGCTGCGCGCGCACCAACGCTAGATCGCGCGCGTTGTAACGGAATCCATCCTGCTGTTTGTAAGAGCCGTCATGCTCTTCATCGATGATGATCAAGCCGAGTTGCGGCATCGGCGTAAATACGGCTGAGCGTGTTCCGATCACCAGGTGTGCTTGATTGTGCGCGGCAGAGCTCCAGGCGCAGAGACGTTCGCCGTCGTTCAAGCCGGAGTGCAGTAGCGCGGTACGCACGCCCAGCCTGGTGCGGAAGCGTGCAGTCAGCTGGGGGGTAAGGCTGATTTCAGGTACCAGCACCAGCACCTGTTTGTTTGCGTTGATTGCTCGTTGCGCCAGGGCGATGTAAATTTCCGTTTTTCCACTGCCTGTGATCCCGTGTACAAGATGTGCCTGGTATCCGGCGGCCTGACTAATGATTGTATCGATGATCGACTGCTGCTGTGGATTCAGTTTCGGTCCGGCCTCAGCTTGGACCGGATCGGTTATACAAGGCAGGACGCTTTTAACGACCAGGCCTTTGGCGAGCATCGTTTTCATTGTCGGGCGCCAGTGTTCCAGTCGCTGATTCAGTTGCTCGTCAGTCAGGCCCTGTTCATGTTGCTGTAGCAAGTTGAGCAGTTGTTGCTGTCTTGGTGCGCGTTTGAGTGGCGTCTCCGTCGAATTTATCGCCGTATTCACTCGCCATAGGGTGGGCCCCTTGATCGTCGCTGCTTTGCCCTTGCGTAGCAACGCCGGCATAGCGCTATGTATCACCTCACCGAGTGGATGTTGGTAATAATTCGCAGCCCATTTCAACAGTTTCAGCAAGGCGGCAGGTAATACCGGCTCCGAATCCAGCGTTGCCTGCACGGCCTTCAGTTTATCGCCAGGCACATCGCTATGATCGGCATTCGCGAGAACAATGCCGATCTGAGTGCGGCGGCCAAACGGCACGCGGACACGACTACCGGGGGGCGGTACCTTATCCCTGACCGTTTCCGGCGACAGGTAGTCAAAGGTTGTGTACAACGGGGCTGGAACAGCGACTTGTAGAATTTTGCCGGTTACTTTCTTATTGTGCTTGGCCTGTTGCATGCACACGCACTATAGCTGATTTTGCCGGGCGCGAGGGTGCGAATTGCGCCATAAAATGAAGCCTTTGCGGCGATGGCTGTTAACGAGATTGGTTTGTCCACAAAGTCTGTGGATAACTTTGTGGAAAAAACTTTATCAAATCGTCGAATGGCGGTGTATCAAGCCGATTGTCATAATGTGGTCATATTTTAACCAAAGTAATAAACCTTTAAAATACAATTAGTTGAAACCGAAGGCTCTACTATAATAGGGTGAAATGCGCTTTTTGCTATATTTGATTTTTTGTAACAAATGTGTTGTGAATAAAACCGATCTGAACAGTAGGAATTGAGCGTAACTTGGACCATATTCTTCATAATATTTATGCAAAATATCCTTAACTTTATAATTTAATAGATAAAACTGGCTTTGCACACATTTTCTGTGGATAACATTGTGGAAAACATATTCGCGTAGGGAAAAAATACTCAAAATACAGTGATTACGGCGCTTTTGATCAAATTCTGATCAATGTAAAATGGTGTAATAATTACAATAACTTGCTGTGGATTTGGCGGCGTCCCAGGGGCGTGGGAAAGGATTCTGTTGCGGAAAAGTTCAATCGTCATCATGCGTTAATAGCGGACTAACTATTTGTGCATAACCGTGCTGTAAGAATATGACCTGAAAATCCGTCGTTTCCCGCTTGGAACCAGAAAAAAATTCGGTTAGGCTGTGCCGCCAGAATACGGGCTAGGGCTTTTTGTTATGGACATCTGGCAACACCTCGAGCGGCAAATCGAACAGGTATCGGGTCGTTGTTTTCATATTCATCATCACCAGAGCGTCAGCGGCGGCTGTATTAATTCAGCGTTCAGAGTCACCGATCAAAAACAAAGTTATTTCATCAAAACCAATAACGCCCGTTTCGCTTATATGTTCGAAGCTGAGGCAGAGGCCTTGCGCGAAATGGCGGCGTCGAAAACCGTGCGCGTACCAGAACCTGTTTGTTACGGTGAGTTTGATGGCCAGTGCTATCTGGTATTGGAATACCTTGACCTCGGTGGCGGTGCGGATATGGAGGCCTTTGGCCGTCAGTTCGCCGCGATGCACGCTGTCGTTCAGGATCGCTTTGGCTGGCATATCGATAACACCATCGGATCCACTCCGCAGCCCAATACGCCAGGCGATGATTGGATCGAGTTCTGGCGCGAGCAGCGCCTCGGTTTCCAGTTGCGGACCGCTGCAAAAAATGGTTACGGCGGCGAACTGCAGCGTCTGGGAGAGCGATTGCTCGCCGACATGCCGGCACTGTTCGCGAGCCACCAGCCTCAGGCATCGATGCTGCACGGTGATCTCTGGAGCGGAAATTATGGCGCGCTGCGTGATGGCTCGCCGGTGATTTTTGATCCGGCCTTTTATTACGGCGACCGAGAAGCCGATCTGGCGATGACGGGCTTGTTCGGTGGCTTCGGTGGACGGTTTTACGCGGCCTACAATGAGGCTTGGCCGTTGGATGACGGTTACGAACTGCGCCGGACTTTTTACAATGTCTATCACATCATCAATCACCTCAATCTATTTGGCGGTGGTTATCATGGCCAGGCAATCGGTATGATGGAGCAGGTTTTGTCAGAGCTGTAAGCGAAGCACGATGAGACTGGCCCGCAGTGGTCAGTATTGTCAAGTAATATTTAGTAAAAGTTATTTGACTAGAGTCATTGAGACTCGGCGATGAGTTGGTATATTGTGTCGGCTCATACTACTGAAGGGGAATGAAATGCGTTTAATAACAACCATGATCTTTGTGCTGTCATCGTTCTTTGGCAGTGCTATGGCTGAGGAGTTGACGATTCCACCCGAGAAATCGGTCGTAGAATTCAAAACCAAGCTACGTGTCGTGACCTTTGCCCATCAAAAGCACGCCGATTTGAAGATCACCGAGTGCAAGACCTGTCACCACAAGATCGAGCCCGCCGATACCGTGGTAAAAGGCTGTCACGAATGCCATAAACAACAACCCAAAGACAAAAAAATCAAACCGAAAGAGGGCGAGCCGCCCTTCGACAAAACGGCTTTTCATACGCGTTGTATAGGCTGTCATGAGTATACGGTCGCTCAAGGTATGAAAGCGGGACCGCCAAAGAAGAAGTGCAAACTCTGTCATATTAAAGAAAAGAAACAATAATCCTAGAATCCGCAGTTGAACACAGATTTAGCGTTGCTCCTCAAGCGTCAGGGCAAGACGCGACTTGCAGCTAATGGCCGTCGTCCTTGGCAAAAGTTGCAACGCCGCCATGGCGCTTGAGGGGCGGCGATGAACTGGGTAGCGACTCACCGCTTGGGTGTACATCACAGACTGCATAATTGTTCTAATAATTATAGTGTTGACTAGCGGTAACAGCGATCAACTGCGGAATCTAGGATAATACGGCGATCTGCAGGTTCAGTTATTCGGCCCGCCTTTGCATCAAAACGGATGCACAATGTTGACGGGTTGGCGACAGGGCAGTCGCCGATCCGCAATCGTCATTCCGACGTGATCTAGCCCGCATTTCTCACCATATGGAAGAACCTTCACTTGATCCGGTCTTGGACCCATAAACCTAGATTCCGCAGTTGAACACAGAATTAGCGCTGTTCCTCAAGCGTCAGGGCAAGGCGCGACTTGCAGCTAATGGCCTTAGTCCTTAGCAAAAGTTGCAACGCCGCTATGGCGCTTGAGGGGTGGCGATAAACTGTGTAGCGACTCACCGGTTGGGTGAGTCTCGCATGCTGCACAACTGTTCTACTAATCATAGAGTTATGTAGCGTCAATAGCGGTCAACTGCGGAACCTGGTTTAAGTATTTTGCTCTGTTGTAGGGTGCGCCGCGCGCACCACGATTCTTCGGTTTGCCCGGCTGTTTCGGTGCGCACGGCGCACCCTACAGTCTGAAGTCGCAGCTACCGATCTTGCTGGTCGATGAATCGCAGCATGTAGGAGGCTTCAGCCGCGAACGGGTATCGTGTTCGAGTGCGGTTCTGGAGCGGTTAGTACCGGTAGCTGGCAGAAGCTGAAATCACGTGGACGTCATAGTCCAGGGTTTGATTGCCGAATAACAGCGTGTTCTGAACCGCCGACTGATCATAGGGTGCCCAACCATCGATGGCCCAGTTGTCCTCGTCGTATTTTTCGTACCAATAGCTCAGTTTATAAACCAGTTTTTTGCTGTAATGGTAATCGGTCCAGAGTTTGAGGCTGGTCAGCTTCGTACTGTTATCCGGGTACTGGCTTTCCGTGCCCGGGCTGACCAGGTTTTTCATGTCGATGTTGCCGTTGGATTTGCTGTAGACCAGATCGGCGCCAACATCCCATTTACCGAGGTCGGTCCATTTGGCGCCGACGCCTATGGTATCGAACTTATCCTCGAAGTCGGCTTGCCAGTTCGCGCCGGTGGGCGTCGTTGCTGCCGGTGGCGTACCTGGTCCGGGTGTTGTCGGTAAACCGACCGCTTCACCATTTTGGCTGGATTCAATGCTCTCATAGGTGTAGTAGCCATAGGTGGTGATGTTGTTGCGTGGCTGATAAGAGAAGTCCAGGGTAACGACAGGCTGGGTGGCTTCGGTCAAGCCGATGATCGTGTTGGTGTAATCATCCTTGTTGTAATCGGCGCGTGCGCTGAGGAAGAGTTTTTCTGTGGCCATATAGTTGATCATGGCACCGACCTTGGTGCGGTCGCGGTCAGCCAGATTGTACTTGCGCAAGGCTGGGTTCGTCCCGGGTGGTATGACGAAATCGCTGCCGTCCCTGCTGCCGGCCTCGGCGTAGAGCGCGAGATCGACGACCGAGACCGGCTTGACCTTCCATTTGGCGAACAGCGTGTTTTCTTCGGTTTTTTCACGTTGCGAATTTTCCCGTTTCATTTGCTTGTATTTGTAACCGCCGCGCAGGCTGGACAGGGCGTTGAAGCGGTAGTTGGCATCGAGTTTGAACTGGTTATCCTCGAAGCTGTAAGGTGTGTTTGTTGCCTGTTGCGTCAACGTGGAATCCAATACGACGTAGTCGTACGTGGCGACCGGTGTCTCGTTGTCGCGTTCGTTATAGCGCAGCTCGGCGTTGAGTCGTAGCTTGGTCAGCGGTACCGATGACAGTTTCAATTGTCCGGTGGTCAACCAGACTTCGCCGTCCAGCGATGTTCGCGGCAAGGCCGAAGTCGAGACCGCGGGATTGATCGTGTAGGGTAAAAAGTACTCGTTCTGGGTCATCCGGCCGGTCGATAAGACACCGGTGAGGCGGCTATTATAGGGCAGGGTATAACCGCCATTGAGCGAGATCTGATGGAATTCATTGTCCGGTGCTAGCGACATCCTGCCGAGGCTGCCTGTCGGTGAGAATGGATTCTGCCAGCTCAGGAACCGGTTGGCGTTATTGAACTGGGAGGCATGGTAAGCCAGTTCGAGCTGACCGGCATCGGCGGTGTAGTAGAGTTTGGCGTTGACTTTGTCGGTTTCGTAGTCGACTGGACTTGGTAGAAAGCTAATAGCGCTGCCGCCAATCAGGCCGGTAGCGCTGGTTGCCAGCGCGGAGCCGGTTGCATTGACACCCTTCTTGGTTTCGTGACTGGCGTCGATGTCCACCTGCCAGCGCTCCTTGGGTATAAAGCTCGCGCCCACGCCGAGACGTTCACGCTTGGTCTTCAACTCGAAGGAATTCAAGCTCGGGTACAGGTCGGTGTCGATGTCGGTGAATGTTGGTGGCAGTGTCAGGGTTTGGCTGCCGATACCCAGAAACGGTGTGCGCCCGGTATTGTCGATGTAATAAGGCAGCTCGTCCCACTCCAGGAATAACTTATAGCTGCCCTGTTTGCCGCCATCTATCCTGAAGTAGCGCGATTCCAGGCCCAGCCGGGTACCGCGTGCATGATAGAAACGACCGTCCTCGAAAAACTTCCTCGAATCGATATCACCGACCAGGAACGCGCCCTTGGTCTGCAGGCCGTTGTAACGACCGAAACGATAGGCGTCGTCAGATACATAACCGATACCGAGTTCGACTTTGCTCTTGACCGGTTCGGAGACGATACGCTCGGGGACGATCAGTTCGCCTTCTTCATCCTTGGACGCATATTCTGCTGCGTAAGTGGTGCCGGCAGCCAGTATAGACGTTGCGACAGAAAGGGCCAGAAGGGATGTTTGTGTTTTCATTATCACCTCTCTACCTGATGGAACAATGTGCTGGGCTTGCTAACGCTGCAAGGCAGCGCCCGATGGATGATTGGAGCCGTGCACTTTGATGTGGCAGTTCGCACAATTTCGGGCAGCGACAAAGCGCATCTGCCGAGGATTCGACCTGTCGAAGTCTAGGAAGCTGCTTATGTGTGTTCGGCCGCCGCCGGCAGACTCCGCTGCATGGCATTGTTGGCATAGCTGGGGTCCTGGCTTGTTCAGCAGCGCCATATGGTTGGAACCGTGCACTCGGTGGCACAGCGTGCAGTCCTCGCTGGCCGGATTGTGCTCCCACAGGAAAGGACCGCGCTTGTCAGCATGGCAGGCGTAGCAGTTCTCGTTGATGCTGTATTGCTTCAACGATGAGGGCCCGGCAGAGCCGTGGGCGCTGTGGCAATCGCTACAAATCACCTTGTTTTCCCGAATCGGATGGGTGTACGCGCGGTAAGTCGCGGCTCGAATATCCTTGTGGCATTTATAGCAAACCTTTGACTGCGTGGTGCGCTCGGTGACGTCATTGGGTTGGTGGATATAGTGACAACTGACACAGCCAACCCCTTCGGCTTCATGCAGG
>JABDQW010000068.1 GCA_013042055.1 Gammaproteobacteria bacterium
TTCCGATCTCGTTGCATTGAAGTATGAAGAGGATTATTTTATAGAAGTAATTGAAAAATCAGGATTCGATATAAACCAGTGCAAGCTTCAGTTTATTAACGAAATGGAAATGAATGCAATTTATATCGAGGCAAGTAAAATATGAAAAGACTAATCTAAAGTGGCGCGCCTTACAACCGATAGCATGCCACTTCCGGCATTGCTAAAACCGAGCTGCAAGTGACCCCTGGCGTTAACGGGCTACCACTACCAAGGGAGGTGGCACATAATGAGACGATTTAAGTGGTATATATGTGTGCTAACAGCACTGGCTCTTGGTGCTTGCAGTCGAAGCGATAGCCCACAGGAATCCGCGGCGGATGCCGCAAACAAACTCAATGTCGTCGCTGAATTGGCTAAGGGTCCAGGCAATATTACGGTAACGGCGGCTGGGCAAATCATCCTCAGCCTGCATCAGTTCTACAATCACGACGTACGCGTCGCTGTTATCAATGGCAATGCACAACTCGTGCCGTTCGCTACTGAGGCCAATGTAAACTCAGTCCTCGGAGTTCAAGCCGATGCTGGCGGAGTGGTCTGGTTGCTCGACAATGCTATGCGTGATGGCTCTAACCGTCGCCTTGTAGGCTGGCACGCATCGGAAAACCGACTGGTAGCGGACATTGACCTAAACGATTTCACGAACGACCAGTCGTTCCTCAACGACCTGGCCGTGGATCCCGCGCGAAACACCGTTTATATCGCGGATCCAGCTGGCGGGGCGGATGCGGCAATTATCGTGGTCGATGTGGCACACGGGAACGCTCGTCGGGTATTGAAAGGCCACCCAAGTGTGACGCCTGAAGATATCGATCTGGTTATTGATGGCACCCCGGTGCGCGTTCTTGCTGACGACGGTTCTGAGATCCACCCTCGAGTTGGCATCAATCCGATCGCCATCGATAAGAACGGTGAGTGGTTGTACTACGGACCCATGCACGGACGCAGCATGTACCGGGTTCGCACGGCGGATCTGCGTAATTCAAAGCTAACTCCGCAGGACCTGGCTGGGAGAGTTGAGCGGTGGTCAGACAAGCCGATCTGCGATGGGATTTCCATCGACAATGCCGGCAACCTGTACCTGGGTGATCTCGCCAATAACGCCATCGGCGTAATCGGTACAGATCGCAAATATCGCATACTGATTGCTGATCCGCGGCTGTCGTGGGTCGACGCGTTTAGCTTTGGTCACGATGGTTATCTCTACACCGTGGCCAACCAATTGCACCGCAGTGCAGTCCTCAATGGCGGTAAATCGGCGACTAAACCACCCTATCTAGTTCTGAAGTTCAAGCCAATTTCCGACGGTACTACCGGCCGATGAAAGTAACTTCCCTTCGGTCGCCGGGCCGCCGCTGTGCTGCGGCCGTTGACTAGACGTTAGAGCGCAACTTGAGAGAAAAAGCATGCTTACAAAACGACAGTTTGAACTATATAACTCATTTTACGAATCCACACATAATAACGAATACTTAGATCAAAGAACTGAAATTCTAGTAGGTCTGTCTGCAGCAATGGCAATGAATTGTGCACCATGCACGCGCTATTACCTTGAGCAAGCTCAAAACGCGAAAATTTCAAAGGGGGAGTTATCTGAGGTGCTTGCGAAAGTCATGGCGGTAGCCGCTGGACAAAAGCGTCTTCAAATGCAGCAGGTCATTGATAGCTATGAGATTGACCCTGATTTGTATGCATAACACTCTAATAACACGCTCGTGTCTGGCGCTGAATCGGTAAGGCCGCAAGCCACGCGGGCTAGCGTCAGGGCAAGGCGCGACTTGCAGCTAATGGCCGTAGCCCTTGGTAAAAGCTGCAACGTTGCCATGGCGCTAAAGGGGCGGCGATAAACTGTGTAGCGGCTCACCCGTTGGGTGAACGTCAAATACTACATAACTTTTTGAATAATCATAGAGTTGACTAGAATTAATAGCGATCAACTGCGGAATCTAGGATGAACGTTAGAGACACAACGTGACGACGTGTGCGGGTGATTGCGGTATCAGAGATCGAACTCTACGATGTTGAAGATCATTTCGGGAGGACAAACCGGTGTCGATCGGGCCGCCCTGGACACGGCGTTGAAGAATCATGTGCCCTGTGGTGGCTGGTGCGCGCAAGGCAGAAAAGCAGAGGATGGAATAATACCAGCACAATATCCCGTCATGGCGCTGAGTAACGGCGGATACGATGACCGTACATTAAAGAATGTTCAGGAGGCCGACGGTACCGTCATTATTTATTTTGGCCAGCCGAGTGGAGGTACGGAGACGACACTGCACTACTGTCTTCAGCAAAAAAAGCCGTATCTGCTGCTGGATGCACAGAAACTGGATTCGGGCCGGGCTGCGCAGCGAATAAAGGAATTTTCGGATACGCTCGCAGGTGGTACGCTAAATTTTGCCGGGCCAAGAGCCAGCGACGAACCAAAGGCCTACCCGTACGCATCGAGTGTAGTCGACAAATTTCTAATGCTGCATCAAGACACCGACATATGATGCGAGGATGCAGCCGGATGAATCGTATCTTGCTCACGCCTGTAATTGATGCGGGATAAACGACGGACCTATCACTTGTTGTATTTCTCGTCGTACTCCTGGCATTGCGCCGGTTACAATCAAGCGCAAGCTTGCACCCTTATCTAGTGTCCGGCTTGCCTGCCGTATAACGCGTTGGCCAACAGCCGGTAACACGTGAAAACATTCAGGGATCAGCGACGCTGCACGGTCGATCCCTCGATCCTTGGTGTTTAATAAAAACAGGTTTATACTTGAAATGGTTACGGATATTCGGCGCGGTAACTCAAATTCTACTGAGCGGTAATATTCCTGATCCCGAAAACGTAGGCTAAGGGTATCACGCGGTATTGGCCCATCGTGGTGCTTTTCGGCAGGAGATGGTCGATTTTGAAGACAGTAACGATATCAGTCGTCACTGGATGGTTGTTGCTCGCGCTGACCGGTTGTGGCAGCGACACTAATAACACCACGCTTCCATCAGGTCAGCTGATCACGACGCCGACGGCGCAGCTTGCGCTGCAAAGCAATACCAGCTGCGAGGCCTTGCGCGAGTATGTCGTCGATACGATAACCGACCGATACATCGCCGGCGCCTACCCGATACCGATCTGCCCCGACTGCAGGACCGTAGAGGAGGATATCGTACTCGAGGATGCTGTTCCTACTTCCGCCCCTACCGACGCTTCGACTGATTCCGCCACATTCGATGATTTCACCCAGACCAATAGTCAGGAGGCTGGTGTCGATGAGCTCGATCTGGTCGAGACCGACGTCAACGGCAACTTCTATCTGGTCGACGGCACCACGCTGGTGATCGCGAACGGCCTGCCGCCGGAAAACCTGCGTGAAATCGCGGCGATTGGCCTGACCGACACGGGCTATGCCCATGGTTTGTTGCTCGATGCGTCCCGGCAGCGGCTCGTCGTTGTCATGTCCGGCAGCATCGCGGCCTATCCCGAGCTTGCCAGCGTCTCACAGGATTACTGGAGTCCACCGTCCGTCGAGCTGTTTTTCGTTGATGTCTCAGACCCCACGAATCCGGTCGTCGACAAACAGCTCCTGCTCGAAGGCTATCAAATTGCAGCCCGCCGTATTGATTCGCGCGTGCACCTGGTGTCGCACTTCACCCCGGTTACACCAGCGATCCTGTACACCGATGCCGAGCTGCTCGATTTGCTGGAACGCTACCGTGACGCCGTCGCATCGAACGCGGGCGAATTGGCGTTGCTGGAGCAGCAGCTGCGCGAGCGCATCGACGAGTTGCTGTTACAAATCGACATCAATGAACTGCTGCCGCAGTTGTGGCAAAAGCAGGCCGGCGGCGAATACGTCAGCATCCCCAACCCGAGCTGTGATGTGAACCGGCCCGATGTCAGCGTGTATCTGGCGCTGACGTCCATTACCAGCGTGGATTCTGACGGCGCGAACGTGAACAATCTCATCGTCGTCAATAATGCCTGGAATGTGTATGCCAGCGAAAACAATCTGTATCTGATCCAGCCCAGTTCTGGCTGGTGGTGGGATCCCTGGCAGCGCGAACAGACGGCGATCTATAAGTTCATGATCGGTGCCGGTGCGGCCGAGTATCGGGCCATGGGCGTCGTCGATGGTAGCGCATGGAGCAGTTTTCAGTTCAGCGAATTCAAAGACTATCTTCGCGTCGCGACCACGCGCAACGAATACGATCCTGCGACCGATGTCTGGACCCAGGATAATCATTTGTTCGTACTCGCCGGTAATCTGGCCGGGACGCTCGATATCGTCGGTGGCGTCAACGGTTTCGGTGTCGATGAGCGGATATTCAGTGCGCGCTTTCTCGGCGATCGCGGTTTTGTCGTCACCTTCCGTCAGATCGATCCGTTGTTCGCCTTCGATCTGTCGGATCCAAACAACCCGCAACTGGTCGGCGAACTGGAGATTCCAGGCGTCAGCACCTATATCCATCCACTGGATGACAACCATTTGTTGACGATCGGTTTCAGCGGCGACATGTTGGGATTGAATCCGGGCTTTCAGTTGCAGATCTTCAATGTCCAGGACTTGGCGTCGCCGGAGCAGGTGCACGAATTTACACCGGACTTCGGCGCCGATGGTTTTGCCTGGACGTCAGCGATGTACGATCACCTGGCCTTCAACTATTTTGACGCGGCCAAGGTGTTGACGATCCCGGTGCAGCACTACGCCTACAGCCTGGACCAGCACCTCAGTGGTTTTGCGGCATTTTCAGTCGACGTTGAGGCGGGTTTTACTGAGCTCGGGCGGCTGGACCACAGCGATCTGGCCCGCGACATCTACTGCACCGATCCCCTGGCTGCAACTGACGGTTCGGTTTGCGAATATGGTCTCTACCTCGAGGCCGCTAACCCCTTGCGTTCCGTGTCGGCGTTGGTGGACGATCAAACCTATATCTATACGTTTTCCAACGTCGGCATCAAAGCCAGCAATGCCAACGATTTCGGCACGGCGCTGTCGGATCTGCCATTGGACTACCCGTACTTTTACTGGTGGTGGCCGGTTGACGCGCCTTTATGATTGCACGACAGCGGCGTGATTCGATCCCGGTGTTGCACCGAGGCGTGCAACACCGGGACCACGGTTTTTAGGGAACTGACCAATCAACGCGCAGACTCCTAGCGGAGCTGAAATCATTGGCCAGGACAGCAGTTTGTCGCGAACTGGATCAACGAAATCTATGGATCTCTGCAAAACGGATGCGCCAGTTAAATAATAATGTTGCATAATCAGGCTGGCGCGCAGACACGCTGTCTGATCTCGCATCCGCTTACCGTTGATTCAATGACCAAAAATTTCAAACAGCAAATTCTCCAGCAATGTGCTATCGCTGATCGCGGCCAGCTGTTTAAATTATTACGACAAACGCGCAGTAAAAAAACCGCTGAGCAGGCACGCCAACGACTGATTGCTGCAATTGAGCAATCAAAAAGTCAGGTTGGGCGTCGCAGAAAGAACCGGCCGATTGTTTCATTGAACCGCGATCTGCCGTTCTTCAATAAGCGCGATGAACTCAAACAGGTCATTCGACAAAACCAGGTCGTTATCGTTTGTGGCGAAACCGGCTCTGGCAAAACCACGCAGTTGCCGCAGATCTGCATGGATCTGGGTTTGGCCGATCGCGGCAAAATCGGTCATACCCAGCCGAGGCGTCTAGCGGCCCGTTCGGTCACCGCCCGCATTGCTGAGGAGTTGAATACCCGTCCCGGCGAGGTGGTAGGTTATAAGGTGCGCTTTACCGATACCACCCGGCCCGACAGTTACGTGAAACTGATGACCGATGGAATTTTACTGGCCGAGATTCAGAATGACCGCTGGTTGAACGAGTACCAGACGCTGATCATCGACGAGGCGCACGAGCGCAGCCTGAATATCGATCTGTTGCTGGGCTATATTAAAACACTGCTGCCAAGGCGCCCGGATCTCAAGCTGGTCATCACGTCGGCGACCATCGACCCGGAGCGGTTCTCGAGCTACTTCGATGATGCGCCTATTGTAATGGTATCGGGACGGACCTACCCGGTCGAGCTGCGCTATCGACCGGTCGTGGACGAAGATCAGAAAGACCGCGATCGGATACAGGCGGTGATCGATGCGCTGGATGAGTTGTTTACTATCAGCCCGCAGGATACCTTGGTCTTTTTTGCTGGCGAACGACAGATTCGTGAAGCCACGGACAAAATCCGTAAACGCTTCCATCAATACGAAGTGCTGCCACTGTATGCGCGCCTGAGCAACGAACAGCAACAACGCATTTTCAGGCAGGGGCGACAGCGCAAGATCATTCTGTCGACCAATGTCGCCGAAACATCCTTAACCGTGCCGGGGATTAATTATGTGATCGATACCGGGCTGGCGAGAGTTTCACGTTATTCCTGGCGCGCGAAGGTCCAGCGCTTACCGATCGAAAAAATATCCAGGGCGTCGGCCAACCAACGTTCAGGCCGTTGTGGCCGTACCGCGGAAGGTATTTGTATTCGATTGTATGATCAGGAGGATTTCGACAATCGCCCGGAATTTACCGAGCCGGAAATCTTGCGGACCAATTTGGCTTCGGTGATTTTGCAGATGGACAGTTTGCGCGTGGGTCATATCCGTGATTTCGATTTTATCGAACCGCCGGATTCACGCTTGATCAGCGATGGCTATCGTCTGTTGCACGAATTACAGGCGGTTTGGTCCGATGATACCGTCACGCGCCTGGGTAAGACGATCAGTCGTTTTCCGATCGATCCCCGTCTGGCGCGTATGCTAATACAAGCGAGCGAATTCGGCTGTTTGAATGAGATGTTGGTTATCGTCGCGGTATTGTCGATCCAGGATCCACGTGATCTGTCGCAGGACCACCGTCAGGCGGCGAATGAGAAGTTCAAACGCTGGCAGGATACTAAATCCGATTTTGCCGGCTGGCTTAATCTATGGGCTGAGATCAATACGCAGAAACAAGCCTTGAGTCGGAACCAGTTTGCCAAGTGGTGTAAAAAGCAGTACCTGTCCTGGTTCAGGGTGCGCGAATGGCAGGATATCCACCAGCAAATCCGTGAGCAGGCCAAGGAACTCAAACTGTACTTCAATTCTCGAGAAGCCGATATCGATTTGGTACATCGAGCGATTCTGTCGGGCATACCCAGCCATGTCGCTTATCATGATCAAGAGAGCCAGTACAAAACCACGCGTAATCGTGACATGATGATATTCCCCGGTTCGGCCCTGGCCAAGAAAACGCCGAAATGGATCATGGCATTTTCCTTGATCGACACCGCTCGGTTGTATGCTCATGTTGTCGCGGTGATGAATCCGCAATGGGCGATGCGTGATCTGTTGCATTTGCATCAGTACGAATACTATGAGCCGCACTGGCAGGAAAAACAGGGCAGGGTAGGCGCCTATCGCAATACCCGGCTCTATGGTTTGTTGATCGAGGGCGGTAAAAAGGTCAATTTCGCCAGTATCGATCAAAAAGCCGCACGCGAGATATTCATCCGCGAAGCACTGGTCGAGGGGCGTTATCGCACAACGGTGGCGTTCATCAAAGCCAATCGCAAGTTGATCGAATTTTATCGCACACAAGAAGAGCGCGAGCGACGGCGCGATCTGTTGATTGGCGACGAGCAGATCTATGACTTCTACGATGGCCGTCTGCCGGATGCTATCGTCGATGTGGTCACCTTCGAATCCTGGGTGAAGAAACTCGATGCCGATTCCATCAAACAGCTGACCTTGATTGCCGATGATGTGCTGGTCACGGATCACGAAAAAGACAATCAGCGCTATCCGGAAGCACTGACCATTAAAGATCAGACACTTCGACTGAAGTACGTTTTCGATCCGGGCGATGAGGCTGATGGTGTCTCGGTATTGATTCCGCTCGCGCTGCTCAATCAGTTCGATGACTCGGACTTTGATTTTCTGGTGCCGGGCTTACTCAAAGAAAAAGTACAGGCATTGATCAAAAGCCTGCCCAAACAACTGCGCAAGAATTTTATCCCGGTACCTGATTTCGCCCGCGCTTGTACCGACGCGTTAAATCCAGACCAGCCCCTGTATAGCCAACTATCCAAACGATTGCAGCGTATGACCGGTATCGAAGTCGCTCTGGATCAATGGCGGCCCGATAAGATCGATAAACATTTTCTGATGCGCTATTGTCTGGAGGAAGACGGTGTTGCGGTTGCCAGCTCACGCTCGCTGCAACAGCTAAAGGCGCAATACGCGGGTCTGGCCAATGCGCGATTTGAGCAGCAAGTCCAGCATGATGAATCCATCAGTCGGCAAGGTATCACTACATGGGATTTTGGGCGTCTACCCGAGCAGGTGAGCTTACGTAAATCTAAAGCAAGCGGGATTACGGCCTTTCCGGCGCTGGTTGACTACCAGGACGCCGTTGCTATCGAATTGTTCGAAACCCGGCAAGACGCGCAGTTCTATCATGCCAGCGGTATCGCCCGCCTGATAGCTATAGAACTCAAAAAAACCATCAAATACCTGCAAAAAAACTTACCGGACATCGACCAATCGGCACTGATGTACGTCGCTATGGGGAGCAAGCAGGAACTGGTCGAAGATATCATCATGGCCGCAATATTCGATTGCTTTCTGTCAGGTCGGTTGCCCGAACAGGCCAGTGAATTCGATGCCGTCATCCAGCAAAACAAATCACAGTTTATTGCAACGGTTAATCAGATGGCGCAACTGGTGCATAAGATACTCAAGCAGTATCGAGAAGTGCGTACTCGTCTACAGCATTCCAACTTGAGCGCGGATCATCTGAACGATTGTCGGGAACAGTGCGGCCATCTCGTTTACCAAGGTTTTGTTCGCGATATCGCACCGCAGCAACTATCTCGCTTGCCGGTTTATTTGCAGGCCATGGTGAAGCGAATCGATAAAACCGAGCTAGACTCGCGCCAGGCAGACCGAGTTTTACCGTTGATCAGAGATCTTTGGCAGGAATATCTCGCTCTGGAAAATCACGGCGATGCAACAGAGCAGTTGGATGCGCTGCACTGGATGATCGAGGAATTCAGGATCAATTGCTTTGCCCAACCGATGAAAACACGAGGGCCGGTGTCGGAGAAAAAGATCCGCAAATTGATCGATGCGATTCGGTCCGGTGGGTTAAGTGTTGTGCCAGCGTGAAAAATTGCGCTGCTGGCACCAGTGATTAACCGCAGAGGCGCTGAGGCGCAGAGAAAAGCACTGGTTTTTGTAGGAGCGACTTTAGTCGCGAATTGCCGGAATCCGCAACTAAAGTCGCTCCTTACGATAATTTGAACGTTCTCTGTGCCTCCGCGGTCAATTTCTTCTTTTAATACTGCCCCATTGAAAGTGCTGAATGCTGTATGCGGAAGAGTCTGACTGGTCGCTGGGCGGTTTGATGGCATTGGGCAGCCACAGGCGCCTGTTGGCGAGCATGCGGTTCGGGTCGCCATCTGGAAATACCTCCGGATTCAGTGAGATGATCTCGCGCATCAATCGTTGCTGCAGGTGCTGATTGGCGGGTATCAGCGTGCTGACGATGGTGCCGAGGGTGTCTCCGGCCCGTGTATCCCAGTAGTGCTGACTGAGCGGATACACTTCTATGCGTTTCGATTCGGCCCACGCTGGGCTGACGACCAGTAGCGTAATAAAAAGGAGATATCGCATTCTTCGAAGTATAGCTTACAATGCGTGGCTCAAGGCTTGTAACTCATTATGCTAAGACTCGAAGATCTGCAAATACCGGATATGGAAACGATCAACCTGACGATTGCGCCGGGTGAATGCGTCGGCCTGTCGGGTGAATCGGGCAGCGGTAAAACGCGTCTACTCAGGGCAATTGCCGACATGGATGAGCACGGCGGGCAAGCCTATGAGGAAGGGGTTGCCCAGGATCGGATTAAGGCTCATGAATGGCGTCGGCGCGTCGCGCTGCTTCCTGCCGAGAGCCAGTGGTGGTTCGATACAGTCGGTGAACACTTTAATGCGCACACTGAACATATCGATGCGCTCGGATTTGACGCAGCTGTGATGAACTGGCAGATCAGCCGCTGCTCCAGCGGCGAAAAACAGCGCCTGGCTATTTTGCGCATGCTGGCCAATTGTCCAAGGGTGCTGTTGCTCGATGAACCCACCGCCAATCTCGATGCCAATAACACGGCGCGCGTAGAAACAATGATTCGCAGCTATGTGGCAGAACACAATGCGATTGCAATCTGGGTAGCTCACGATGTCGAGCAAATCAAGCGGGTCTCAAAGCTTCGGTTTCAATTGAACGACGGTAGGTTCGTCAAGGTGTGGCCAGTATGAACACAGAATTCATCGTACTGACAGCGCCTGATCTGGTGCTGGCTTCGTTGCTGGTATTGGCCCTGATTGGTCTGGGTGCAAGACTGCGTCTTGGCCTCAGTCTGACGTTGACGATAGCGGCGCTACGCACCACGGTGCAGTTGTTGCTGGTAGGCTTAATACTCGAGGCCGTGTTTACCGAGGCCAAGCTGCCCTGGATTTTGCTCATCGTGCTGGTGATGATGATCGTGGCGAGCTGGGAGATACTGGCGCGACAAAAGAGAAAACTGAAAGGCTGGTGGGGTTTCGGGGTCAGTACCTTTTCGCTGTTTGTTTCTTCCTTTTTTATTACGCTGCTGGCATTGTCCTTCGTTATCGAAGCCGAGCCCTGGTACACACCCCAGTATGCAATCCCGCTGTTGGGTATGTTGCTGGGTAATACCATGAACGGTATTGCACTGGGTATGGACCGCTTGGTGCAGACTGCCTGGCAACAACGTGCCGTGATCGAGCAACGGTTGATGTTGGGGCAGCAAGACAGAGAAGCGATTCGCGATATCGCCCGCGATAGCATGCGTGCCGGTATGATTCCGACCATCAATGCCATGGCTGCTGCCGGTGTGGTCAGTCTGCCCGGTATGATGACGGGCCAGATTCTGGCAGGCAGCCCGCCGGTGGAAGCGGTCAAATATCAGATATTGATTATGTTCCTGGTGGCTTCCGGCACCGGCTTCGCCGTCATCATCGTACTACAATTGATTACTCGGCGAATGTTCGATTCACGCGAGCGACTGCGCTTTGATCGTTTACTCAGAACACCGCGCTAATAGAGAAGGTCATGATAAAAATCAGCGGTTACTTTGGGGAAGCATTAAAAGCACACTTACTGCGTTCCACGACGGAGTTGGTTGAGCTGATTCTGCGACCCCGGATGCTGGCGCATTGGCGTAGGTGCAGAAGGCGTGGGCGTGCTACGCATGCGCTCACGAATTTGCTGTTTTTTCTCGGCAGGCACGTTTTGCCAGCGGTTGCGTAACTGTTGCTGCTCGGTTTCAGAAAGCTCGCTGAACCACCGGTATTTCTTCCTCAGTGCCTGTTTCAGCTCAACTGGCAGTTGACGAAACTCGTGCATGCGCTGGCGCATTTTTTCCTTGTCTTCATCAGAACTGGCCTTCCACTGCTGTAGCCGCTCTTTTGCACGCGTGCGTTGTTCAGGTGTCATTTCGTCCCAGCGTGTCGCCCCAATCACCAGCCGCTGTCTGCGTTCATACGGAATATCTTCCCAGCCCGGTTGGAAGTTTTTCAGTACAGCTTGTTGCGCTTTGCTGAGTTGGCTCCAGTCCAGGTCAGCATTGTCGCCTCTGGCGTAGCTGATCATGATAATCAACAGCATGGTCATCAGGCTGAGTCTAAAAATCGTGTTATTTACTGTCTTTACCATTATGGTTCTCGGCGAATATGGTGTTCAGTTGTATCGGATCTATCCACTGGTTGTCCAACGGCTCAAATTCTGCAATGAATTCCAACAGTTCGGCATCCGGTAGCTCTTCGTCACCTGCGGGTTGACTAACCTGATTTTTGCCTGCGATCGCGAGCACTGGCAGAACAATCATCAAGGACAGAAATGAGTGCTTAACTCGCATGCTCTTGCTCGATCATCCAAGTAAAAAAGTCCAAGTCTTGCATCAGTTCATAGTCGTCATTGGTGATAACAAATTCGAAATCATCCGTCGTCAGGGTTTGCAACTCTGGCGTCGTAAACATCATCCAGCCATTGACCAATGCCAATATGACCGCCGCCAGGGCGCCGGCTTTTAGCCACGGTACATTGACCCAGCGGGGCCGCACTGGCGTTGCCAACGCGCGATGCCGGGCCTGATTAAGGCGCGATAGGGTGCGGCCATCCAGATGCTCGATGCTTTGATCGAGCACGTCGACAACTTGATTCAATAAAGTCGGATCTTTGTCGCTGTCGTATTTACTGTTCATGACTGATAGGCCTCAAGCGTCTGTTTGAGTGATTTCGATGCGCGTGAATAATGGGTTTTGACGCTACCCTGACTGCAACCCATGGCGTTAGCGGTTTCCTTGACGTCAAATCCTTCCCAAGCGCGTAACAGGAAGGCTTGCTGCTGACGGAGTGGCAACTTTCTAATGGCATTCAAGGTGACATCCATTAGTTGCGCGTTGTCTGCGCTATTGTCAGGCGATAAGGTAGTCATGTCGGCTGCTTGCTGAATAGGGTCAGCAGCATCGTCGTCATTGTCATCTTGATTAGTGGTATAGAGCCAGCCAAACACGCGGTTGCGTGTGCGTGACCGGCGGTACCAATCCCTGATCTTGCTTTGCAGAATTCGGTGAAACAACGGGCCCCAGTCAGCCTCGTTCTTGTGGCTGTAATTTTTCGCCAGTGCCATCATCGCATCCTGCACGATGTCCATGGCGTGGTCTGGATTTCCGGTGGCGAGGTCGGCCATGCGAAAGGCGCGTTTCTCGACACTGACCAGGAATCGGTTTAGTGCCTGACGTTTATCCAGGGTCTTGACCTCAATACGCGAGTACGTTGCTGTTTGCTTGGGAATAGAGGCCGGTAGACCGGTGACGTTCAGCGTCCCGGATGCCTCGGTAAAGGCGTATTTTAACACTGGCAATAAGTTCAGCATGTTTAAGTGTCGTATCGGTGTTCTGCGGTTGATGTTGCAACAAACACAAAAAACCGCCACCCGTTATCGATAGAAGCGGCTCAAGTGCGAGTCGTTGCTTATATATGATATCTAACGCAGGGCCGGCGAAACGGTTGACATGGTGCCGTAATGCCATGTTTTTAAATGATATTCTGGGTAAATTGATACATCTGTAGAGGCCTGCAAGGTCCGGATTCAGGCAGCGGAAACCTTATCCGGCAATGTCAGATAGTCTGCTACTGGTAGTCGCGGCCCAAACTGCTGTACGACTTGCGAGGCCGCCAGACTGGCCAATTTACCCGCTTCTGCGGCAGAATAGCCATGGGTTATGCCGTAGAGGTAAGCGCCGGCGAACATGTCGCCAGCGCCGTTGGTGTCGACCGCCTTGATCGGTAAAGGGGCTATGTTATGTGTTTGTGCGCCATCATAAACCAGGGCACCTTTGGCGCCCAGTGTGATCGCGAAACTAGCAGCGAATGTTTTGATCACCGCGATCGCGTCTTCGATCGACTCTTTACCGGTATAGCTGAGTGCCTCGGCCTCATTGCAAAACAATAAATCAATACCATCACCGATGGTTTGCGTCAGCGCATTGTGAAAGTGCTGTACGATGGCTGGATCAGAAAACGTGAATGCTGTCTTGACGCCATTGGCTTCGGCGATTTGTCGTGCATGGATGTTAGCCTGTTGTGCCGAGGGTGACGTTACCAGATAGCCCTCCATGTAGAGGTATTCAGATGCTTTTATCAGTTCGTCGTCGATTTCATGCATGGACAATTCGGAAGAAATACCTAGATAGGTCTGCATGGTTCGTTCGGCATCCGGTGTTACCATGACCAGGCACTTCCCAGTGATACCATTGGCATGGGTGCCGTTCATGTTGGTATCGACTCCTGCCTGTTTCAGGTCGTGCAGATAAAAATGTCCCAGATCATCATCGGCAACTTTACATGCATAGTACGATGATCCGCCCATGGCGCTGACAGCGATCAGGGTATTTGCTGCCGAACCGCCACTGGCCCTGTTGCCCTCAAAGGCATCGAGATGCGTCATCAGACGATGTTGTGTGTCTTCATCGACCAGCGTCATTACACCCTTGTCGACCTGCATCAGATTCAGGAAGCCATCGTCGACTTCGAACTCCATATCGACCAGGGCGTTGCCGAGACCGTAGACATTGTATTTATTCATGCGGTAAACCTTGCGCTGATGGTTTAATGGGCCGTATTGTCACATACCTGGCCTGTCAGGTCATGTTATCTGTCAGACCGGATGTTGCACGAAGGAGTCGGATTTTAGGGGCAAGATGCGACGCCAAGTTGCTCGTCTCATCCATGAGACTCACCCCAGCGGGACTACCGCGATATTTTGTTCCAGACAAATTACTGTCCGTAAAACCGAATAGGATTAGCTGTAACCGACATTATACTGGTCGGTATTCGTGTAGATGTTTGAGGTGCAAACAATTTCGCGACATTATGTGTCCGCCTTCGTGCAACATCCGGGTTAAAGGTTTCGGCATTGCCAGCGCGTAATTGTTGAACGTATAGTGTTAACAGGCCCTAGGGAGGATTATGGATAGCACAATTACACTACCTATCTGGTTGTTTATCCTGATCACCTTGTTTGCGGCGATCATGGTATTGGATCGCTTTTTGATGCCAAGTATGCGTTGGTATTTCAGGCGGCGTGTTAATCGTGTCATTGATGAAATCAATACACGCCTGGATGTCGAAATACGTCCGCTACAAATCACCCAACGCAAGGCGCTGATCGATCGATTGGTTTTCGATGAGAAAGTGCTGGAGGCGGTCAAGCAAACAGCCCAGGAGAAAGGCATGCCTACTGCGGTCGCTCAGGATCGCGCCAGATCGTTTGCGCGTGAGATTGTCCCTGCGTTCAATGCCTACATGTATTTCCGTATCGGCTATTGGATCGCAAAACGATTGGCGCGGCTAACCTACCGCATGCGCCTTGGATTTTATGACAACAACGAATTGAGTAAGGTTGATCCGGAGTCAGCCGTGGTGTTCGTGATGAATCACCGCAGCAATATGGACTATATACTGGTTTCTTTCCTGGTGGCGGAGAAAACCGCTCTCTCTTATGCGGTGGGCGAGTGGGCACGTATCTGGCCATTGCAAACCTTGATCCGGTCTATGGGGGCGTTTTTTGTGCGTCGCAATTCAGGCGATCGCTTGTATCGCCGTGTACTGGAGCGTTATGTCAACATGGCCACACGCGCGGGTGTTTGTCAGGCCGTGTTTCTCGAAGGCGGACTGAGCAAGGACGGGGCCCTGCGCGAACCCAAGCTCGGCTTTCTCGATTATATGCTGCGTGACTACCACTCGGATACCGACAGGGATATCACATTCATACCGGTGGGCATCAATTATGATCGGGTACTTGAAGACAGAACCCTGGTGCGTAATCTTGATAAAACGGCCACGAAGCGCAGTATCTGGTTTGTGCTCAGGACAACATTCCGCTTCGTATTGAAAACGCTGTTGCTTTCGAGAAAAACACGTCTGCGTCGTTTCGGCTATGCCAGCGTCAACCTGGGTAATCCGATCTCTGCCCGGGCCTATTGCGCAAATAACAACGTGGAATTTATCCACATTGAGCAGGAAAAGCGGTTTGAAAAGACTGCAGAACTGGCTGATGTGCTGATGACCCAGGTCAAGGAGGCGATACCCATTATACCCGTTGCGTTGATGTCTGAAATCGTGCTCGCAAACAGGGACAGATGGCGGAGTGCGCTGGAACTCAAGGCGTTGGCTTTGCAACGAATGGATGCGTTGAAAAAGATGGGCGCACCCATCAGGATTTCATCGACTACGACCGAAAGCGTGCTCAGTAGCGCACTGGATATCATCGAAGGAAGGGAATGGCTCGATGTTCAAGATAGCCTGTACAAAGCCCGACCCGATGCGATAGTAATACTTGAATACTATGCCAACTCGATAGCGCATTGGCCACAGCCTGAATTGAGAGTTACGCCGGATGTTGAATGAAGGATTTGAATGGCTATCGGTTGATGATCCAGCACGATGTTGCCGCTTTTCTGCCCGCGCCAGTTTACTCTTGATTATCAAACGGGTTTAAATCGATCTCGGTTACACTCGGTTTCATGAATAAGGTCCATACGGCACCTCTGTCAATACCGCCGTCATCATCGAGTTTTGCGCCCACTGTGATATCAGTCGTTGCGTCAGCGTCACGGTCAAGATCGCCGATATTGGCAACGGCGCTACCAAATCGTGTACCGTCGGTAAGAGGCCCGGTGAAGTTGCCGGTGGTGCTGGATATTTTCGTTTCAGAGTTGATAGTGCCGTCCGTTTCCATGAACAGCAGCCAGACCGCCCCACGGTCGATACCGCCGTCATCATCCAGGTCTGCACCCGCGACGATATCGTTGATGCCATCGCCGTTGAAATCGCCGAGGCCGACGACCGAGCTGCCAAAATGATTACCGTCGGTGAGGCCGCCATTGAAGTTGCCATTAACCGCGGACAGTTTTTGTTCGAGCCGGACCGTGCCGTCGATGTTCATTAGCAGAATCCAGACCGCGCCTCGATCGGTACCGCCATCATCGTCACCGATTGCACCGACTGCAACATCCTCTATACCGTCTAGATCGAGATCACCAATGCCGGCGATCGAACTGCCGAAGTAATCGCCGTCTAACAGCGTGCCCTCAAAATCGCCGTCGGTGTCGGATATTTTCTGAACGCCGAGCACAGTGCCGCTTCGCGTTAGAAAGAGTATCCATATTGCGCCACGATCACCCCCGCCATCATCGTCGAGTCGTGCACCGACCGCGATCTCTGGTATGCCGTCATTATTCAGGTCACCGATGTTGGCAAGCGCACCACCCATCTGGTCGTTGTCTTCCAGGATGCCGGTGAATCCGCCTTCAGCCTCGGAGATCTTCTGTGTGAACCGGACCGTGCCATCAGCGTTCAGGAACAGTATCCATACCGCGCCGTGATCGGTCCCACCATCGTCATCCATGGGTGCACCCACTGCAATATCCAGAAATCCATCACCGTCTAGATCACCCAGCTCTGCAACAGCGCTACCGAATTGATCACTGTCTTCGAGTAGCCCCAGAAAGGTACCTTCGGTGTCGGATATTTTCTGTGCAATGTCCACTGTGCCATCATCATTCATGAACAAGATCCAGACCGCGCCGCGATCGGTACCGCCATCATCGTCCAGTGGGGTTCCAACCGCCAGGTCAATCACACCATCGACTTCGAGGTCGCCAATCGTGGCAATGGCGCTGCCAAACTGGTCATTATCCTCCAGTACACCTTCAAAGTTGCCGGCCGTATCAGATACCTTCTGCGATGACAGGACACCTGCGGGCGTCGTTGTTTCGTCACAGCCTACACCTGACATCAGCCATATTGACAGGATGAAAACGAGTTGTAGTGGTTTGTTAAAGTGCATGGTTAATACTTTAACATATGGAGTGCTGTTACCAGTTTATCAATATGCGCCAACTTATGTGCAGCAGAGAGCGTGATACGCAGGCGGGCGGTGCCTTCCGGCACCGTTGGCGGGCGTATCGCGGTGATGTGTATGCCTTGCGCCAGCAACTGTTCACTCGCTGCGACGGTCGTTTGCGTATCGCCGATTATGATGGGTTGTATTGCTGTGCGGCTGTCCGTCAGACAAATACCCAGTTGTTCACAACAGCGCCTGAAGTATTGAATGTTACTTTGAAGTCGCGCGCGTAACTCCGGTTGTGATTTGATGATACTCAAACTGGCGCGTGTGGCTTCGGCAACAGCGGGTGGGGATGACGTTGTATAAATATAGGTACGAGCCCTCTGAATCAGTGTATCGATCAGTTCATTGCTGCCCGCGATGAATGCACCGGCTGTACCGAGGGCTTTCCCCAGTGTGGCCATGTATACCGGGATATCCTTTCTCGAAACTCCATAGTGTTCCATCGTGCCTCTACCATTCTCACCAAGCACGCCGAAACCATGGGCATCATCAATCATTAGCCAGGCATCATGATCATTGCAAACTCGTACAAGAGCTGGCAAGTCGGCAATATCACCGTCCATGCTGAACACGCCATCTGAAAGCACCAGGCTTTCGCCTTGTTTGCGGCGGGCTAATTTCGCCGCCAGATTGTCGGTCTCATTATGCAAAAAGCGCATCAGGCGGGCACCCGAAAGCAGACCAGCATCGAGTAAGGATGCGTGGTTCAGCCTGTCTTCAAACACGCTATCGCCTTTGCCAACGAGGGACTGTACCACTCCGAGGTTTGCCATGTAGCCAGTCGAGAAAAGCAAAGTGCGGGGATAACCAGTGAATTCAGCGAGTTCTTCCTCCAGGGCATGATGTGCTCGCGAGTGGCCGTTGATCAAATGGGCAGCGCCACTGCCGGTGCCGTATTGCTGGATGCCGTCGATGAACGCCGTTTTAACATCCGGGTGATTGGCCAGTCCAAGATAGTCGTTGCTGCAAAAGCTGATGACCGCCTTGCCATCGATGATCATTTCCGGCTGCTGTGGTCCATCACTGATACGGCGGAAACGGTAGAGGTGTTGAGCCTTGCGTTGGTCGAGCTCGTTGCTGAGGTTTTTCAAGTTGACAATCGATGTAATGAAAAGGTTGTTTTCACCGCAGAGACGCTGAGGCGCAGAGAATGAGTTGCGTTTTTGCAGGCACAACAGGGGAACGGGGCTTGCCTAATGTATTTGCTAAGGCGGGCAACGTTCAACCCGCTATTACTTGATCCGAAAAACCTCTGCGCCTCCGCGCCTCTGCGGTTATTAAAATCTGTCATGCACTAGCAATCGAACCAAGGTCTTGCGCAGCCTGCTGTTCTGTATTGATTCCGAGCTTATCGAACAGCATGCGGTCCTGATTCTCGTCGGGATTGGACGTTGTCAGCAATTTGTCGCCGTAGAAGATGGAATTGGCGCCGGCGAAGAAACACAACGCTTGCATTTCGTCGCTCATATCACTGCGTCCGGCTGACAGTCTGACCCAGGAGCACGGCATCAGAATGCGGGCAACGGCGATGGTGCGGACGAAGTCGAGTGCATCGAGCTTTTCGGCACCGTACAACGGTGTGCCTTCGACCTGTACCAGCATGTTGATCGGTACGCTCTCAGGATGTTTGGGCAGGTTAGCGAGTTGCTGTAACAGGGAGACGCGGTCCTGTTGCTGCTCGCCCATACCGAGGATCCCGCCACAACAGACATTAATCCCGGCATCGCGAACATGTTCCAGCGTGTCCAGCCGGTCCTGGTAAGTACGCGTCGTGATGATGTCGCCGTAGTACTCGGGCGAGGTGTCCAGGTTATGGTTGTAGTAGTCCAGCCCGGCCTGCTTCAGTCTGATACTCTGCTGCCGGGTGAGCATGCCGAGTGTAACGCAGGTCTCCAGGCCCAGAGCGTGCACGGCCTCGATCATGTCGATAACCTTGTCCAGGTTTCTGTCGGTCGGATTGCGCCAGGCTGCACCCATGCAGAAACGGGTGGCGCCATTTAGCTTGGCTGTTTTGGCTTTGGCGACGACTTCATCCAGTGGCAGCAGACGCTCGCGTTCGACATCGGCGTCATTGCGTGCGCTCTGCGAGCAGTACGCGCAGTCCTCCGGGCAGGCGCCGGTCTTGATGCTGAGTAAGGTGCTGACTTGCACGTGGTTCGGATCGAAATGCTCGCGATGCAAACGGTGTGCCTGGAACAGCAGATCGTTGAACGGCTGTACAAACAGGGCAGTGATTTCAGACAGGGTCCAGTCGTGGCGCAGAGAATTCATACCTACAGGCTATTTGAGTACAATAGTGGTCTATTGTACATGACATGGAGTAATGGTGAATATGGACGTTACCCACCTTGCGGATGCGCTGTATAGACGCTTGGTCGCTACGGTCTACCCGCCGTGCTGCGTCCTCTGTGGCTCTGCCGGTTTCGATCAGATGGATATCTGCGCCCGCTGTTACCGCGATTTACCCAGGATCGAGGCAGCATGCAGCCGGTGCGCGATTCCGATCGCGGCCAAGACCGGCGATGCGCTACTGTGCGGCCAGTGTCTGCGCAAGCCGCCTGCTTTCGATCACAGCATCAGCCTGTTCAGTTATCGGGACGACGCGATTAAACTGATTCACCAGCTCAAGTTCAATGAAAAACTGGCGAATGCAAGGCTGCTGGGTTATATGCTGGCGCAGGCGGTTGATGCAAATACGACAGATCGACCGGATTGCATCGTGCCGATACCGCTGTACTGGAAACGCATGCGGCAGCGGGGTTTCAATCAGTCGCTGGAAATGGCGCGTGTCGTCGGTCGCGTTTGCGATATCTCCGTGAACAGCCAGTCATTGGTCCGAGTGCGCGATACGCCGTCACAAACCGGTTTGAATAAGACGCAGCGGCACCAGAA
>JABDQW010000069.1 GCA_013042055.1 Gammaproteobacteria bacterium
TGTCGCGAAGGATTATGCGAAGGAGAGTAATAACCGTGTGTATTTCCGACTGGGCAAAATGCTTTGTGGATTCAAAGATCAAGTGAGGGCTCATTCATCGGATGAGACATGCGGGCTCCGTCCTGCGCCTGCTCCCGTGATCCTGGTGGGAAACGCGGGCTAGACCCATCGTGTCGGACGGAGGCCTGATGCCCTAGCCGGATCGCATCTTCAGAACCTGGTACCGTACATCGTCTTGAATGACCGTGTCGACCACTTTGGCCATCTTGAAGATATTCAGGCCCGGCTTGCTAAAAAGGGGACGAGAGACCAGCAGCTCCCGGTCGCGCTGCTCAGGGATCATGGTCTTGATGTCTTCGACGAGCTGATCTGTGAAACCGCCTTCTTTGAACTCCCGTGCCTGGATAGTGCCATCTCGGCTTTTACTGAAAATGCCCGCACCCGAGTCCCACTTCTTGGCAAAATCAGGATACTTGTTCCAGAGGTAGGCCCGCACCGCAAAGTGGGTCATATGGAATTCGTCGGTAATCTCCCGGAAGACGTCGTCCTCCTCAATGCCGCTGAGTTCCTTCACGAACGGATGGCTGGGATCGAGCTCGTCGAAGCTCATGCCAGACTCTTCCAAATCGATCTTGCCGTCTTTGCCTGACGACATCTGATGCCAGTACTTCCGCACGGTGTCGTATTCTTTTATGAAGTCGTCGACTTTGCTCATGCCACCGTTCTCCCCCGGGTCATTACCTCTGTAAATTACTAATGCTGGCACATTGCCGCCCTTTCGACAAGCCCGAATGCCAAAGCCGCGGCCACGCCGCGCCGGCGTCACCAAGGCGCGATGTTGACTGCTTATCTAAACGGCGGGTATACGCTGAAGCAAATCGGGAGCCATTTCGCCCATTATCCCCTGAATTGCGACCCATCTAATTACTTGTCTTCCGGTTTGCAGCTGAAAGCTGCCTCTCTTAGAATGGGCGTTCATTTTGTTCTGAATAATTGATGATATTCGGTCTGACGAACCGATAAACCTGTTCGGTTCACAATTCACAATATATCTTCGACAAGGCCAGCAGCCTGACAAGGGTTGAGATAATAAGATGGAGCAGCTCATCATCGTGGTTGCGGTTCTGCCGCTTATTTCCGCGTTACTGATTCAGTTATTCGCCGGCCGCATCGGCCGTCGAATTGCCCGAGTCAGCGTGGCGGCCACCACCCTCAGTTTCCTGTTATCCTCGCTGCTACTATGGTGGGCGCTAACCGGCTACGGGCCGCACGCATTGCCGCTGGGCAATGGGACCGCCGTCTTGCTGTATGATCCCTTGAGCGCGTTGCTGGCTTCGATCATCCTCGGTATAAGCTTGATCGTGCATTTGTACTCCGTGCGATATATGGCTGAAGAAGCCGGCTACGGGCAGTTTTTCGTGTTACTCGATCTAATGACGGCTGCCCTGTTATTTATGGTCATCGCGGGTGATTTGATTACCCTGATAATCGCTTGGTATCTGGTCGGGGTGTTACTGTATTTTTTGTTGGGTCAGGACACTCGCAGTCAAACCGCGTACCGCTTTGCCTTCTGGACACTGATCACGTATCGAATTGGCGATATACCGTTAATCCTCGCCGCCGCCTGTCTCTATAACGCTTATGGCACCTGGTCATTGACGACCATATTCGCCGAGATCATGGCCAATCCAGACGCCCATCAGGTGATGGGTTTACCGTTAACGGAAGTGGTGGCCGCACTCATCGGGCTCGCCGCCTTTGCCCGCTCAGCGCAGTTTCTCTTGCATACCTGGTTACCTTACACCATGGATGGACCGACCCCAGTGTCGGCCTTGATGCATGCCGGCATAGTTAATGCCGGTGGCTTTTTAATGAATCGTTTTGCTCCTGTGTTTGTCCATAGCGGCGACGTTTTAAATTGGATTTTTATAGTAGGCTTGATCACCGCCGTATTTGGGTCCCTGTTGATGTTAACCCAGAACGACATCAAGAAGGCACTTGGGTATTCCACCATGGGACAAATGGGTTTCATGATCATGGAGTGTGGGATTGGGGCCTTCTCATTGGCGATCTACCATTTGTTTGCCCATGGTGTTTTCAAAGGCACGATGTTCCTGTCCGCAGGCAGTGTGATCAATGATGCACGTCAGGACGACGGCATTCCCAAAGATGAACTCTATACCTTTGCGGTTGAAAAACGCCCAGACAAGGTACGCCAACCGTGGATACTGATGGCGGCAATTACCCTGGCCGTACCGCTGGTGATCCTGGTTTTTGCCCACCTGCTCGTCGCCGAGGATTATTTTCAGAAACAGGGTGCGATTGTGTTGTTGTTCTTTGGCTGGGTAACGGGTGCGCAATTGATCTTTGCAACCTACCGGATGCGTACCCAGAATATTTGGCGACTGGTGGGCTTGAGCGTGTTATCCCTGGTGGTTGTGGTGCTGGGCTACGCCGTCATTAGTCATGCCTTTGATCTATTTTTGTATCCGGACCCGGCGTTCCGCGCGCAACTTTATTCGGCTGCCACGATAGACCTGCTACGCTTTGATCTGCTGGTCGTCGTTGTCACATTGATTGTCGTCTCTGGCTGGGTCGTGACGTACTATGGGGAACAAGTTGGTTATCGGCGACGCCAGCAGACTAAACACTTGTGGCTGAACTTTTATGCGCTGATATCACGGGAATTTTATGTCAGCGATATCTATACCCGTTTGACGCGGATGCTGTTGGCAATTTCCGGTCGACTGAATGTCTGGTTGAGATGGTTGTAACATGCTCGATTCGCTGATCATTCTACTCGCCGGCATTTTTCTTCCGCTGTTTCCCCTGAGCATGGTATTCAATGCCATTCTCGATAAAATCACGCATAGCTGGTTACGCTTACTCCTATTTATAGCATGGCCGTTAATCGGTTTATTCATGGTACTCGATAGCAATCTTGTCCTACCTGACTGGTTGCTGACGCTGGCCTTAGCCACTTCGGCCCTGTATGCCTTACGTCTTTTGACCGTGCGTGAAGTCAATCAATGGAGTGGGTTTCTGGCGACCTCTTTATGGAGTTTATTGTGGCTTGCTATGATGCAAGAAACCCCGCCTGCGTTGTTGTATGCGTATGCGATCAGCATGAGTCTGCCGCTGGTGTTACTGGTGTTACTGAGTGCGGGCCTGGAACAGCGTTATGGTGCGGCCTATATCGGTTTGTATGGCGGACTGGCGCGGACCATTCCCCGTTTTACCGGTGTGTTGGTGACCGTCGTGATGGCCGCAATTGCCACACCATTGTTCCCCTCCTTTTTTATTATGCTCGATATGGTCGTCAAAACAATTTCCGCCACACCGCTTGCTGCGACAATCTTGTTGCTAATTTGGCTGCTCTGGAGCTGGGCCGGCGCCCACTTGATTCAGGGCTTGATCGTAGGCAGAACCAGTATTGTCAAGATTGCGGATATGGAGATCACGACCATCGGTTGGTATATCTTGGTATTGCTCGCGCTAGTTGTTGGTGGCATTTATCTGGGCGGGGTGATTTTATGAGTCTATCAGTCGGACAAAGGCTCAGTATCCGTTCCATGATCTATGTCGCCGGTGAGTCGATTCCGTTTTTCTGGCCGATGCGCAACTTTATTCACCATAATCCGTTACACGGTTTTGAAAATCTACCTTTTGAACAGGCGGTACAGGAAGGCAGGCGTTTATTCCATGGTCGCGTATTTTTACGGCGGCCCATCTATCAGCGCTATATCGAACAAGGCAGGGTTGATAGCGATGATCTGACCGCGCAAGTTTCCGCCTTTGTGGCCGAGCGAGAGACTATCCCGGCTCTTGACCTGAAGCAATGGCTGATGGCCCTGTTGACCCAGATTGAAAATAAAGTCGTGTTTAAACGCAGCATTGCCAGTGCTGCGGATATTCAGGCGCTCGTGAACGGCCTGCCACTTCCAACGGAAAAGGAATTTACCCCTGACAGTTTGGTGCAGTACTTGCGTCATGAATTACTCGGGGATCGGCCCGTTTACGATGCCGTAGATGCATTGTACGGCACCGAAATTGCCACCGAACTCGATGAACTCGTGATCAAAAGTTGTCTGGATTTCTTTGATGAAGGTCAATCGGTCTGGTCGATGCCGGGACGTAGACGCGGTTTCTTTCGGGCCTGGCGTGAAGTGGCTAAACGCAATATCCGCTTTTTTTTACGCGGCATGCCTATTCAGGACATCCTTGCCGTGGACGACACACCGGAAGGTGTGATTGCCCATGTAATGAATACGCTGGGTATCCCCGAAGACCGTTGGGTTCATTACTTTACGCGCGAATTGGCACAACTGCATGGCTGGACGGGTTTTATCCGCTGGCGCTGGAATGCCAAGAATTATCACTGGAGCAGAACTTATCCCGCTGATCTGATCGACCTGATTGCAGTGCGTTTGACCTTTGCGCTTGCCCTGCTAAGTGAGCGGGGCCATAAAGATATCGCCACCACGGCGTTCGCGCTTGAAGAGGCAATCGAAGGCAAAACCAAGGAATCTTTTTTACGCTATGAGCTTTTTGGTAAACACATTGTGCCGGCCATGGCCAAACGCGTGGAACAGACGCTGGCGCGTGGCAATGCCTCGCAAATAGAAAAAGTCTTTCATAAATATATCGAGTTCAAACGCCAGCATGAGGCCAAGGTCCAGGCGGATCGACTGCACACCCTGGCCGCCCGCGTCAACCAGGTCGAGTCCCTGCGATCATTGTCGGCAGACGAATTTAGCAATTTGCAGGATAGCTTGCGCTTGTTTGAGCGCGGCGAAGGCTTGATCTGGTTGCGCGCCATGGAGGCCCATGCCATCAAAGAATTACTGGCCGGTGTGAATCTAACGCCGCCTAAGCCACGCGACAAACGTCCTTTCGTGCAGGCGATGTTCTGTATTGATACCCGTTCCGAACGTATTCGTCGTCATCTGGAAAGTGTTGGCGATTATCAAACCTATGGCATTGCTGGTTTCTTTGGTGTGCCGGTGAGTTTCATGGGACTGGGTAAAGGCAGTGAAATGCATCTTTGCCCGGTGCTGTTAACGCCGAAAAACCTGGTACTGGAAATGACCGTCGCCGATGCCGAAGATGTGCATCCGGTCACAGCGCTTGAGAAGGCACTGCATGAATTGAAAGAATCGGTATTCGCCCCCTTCGTGACGGTAGAGGCCATTGGCTTGCTGTTCGGGTTTGACATGGTGGGCAAGACCCTGATGCCGCAAACCTATAATCACTGGCGTAAACGTCTGTATCGTAAAAAACGTTCCACACACCTATTGATCGATAAACTCAGTCGCGAACAGGCAGATTCTGTTGTAAGGACGGTGCAACGTGCCGTGATTATCATGGCAATCGAGCAGGATTTTCGTTTGGAAGCTGAACATATCAGTGACGGCATGGTGCGCGAGTTGCGTGAGGCCGCCCTGACCGGACACTTTGCTGCACCCGCACTGGCCAGTTCCCTGAATTTAAACAAACAGCAAGAACGCGAATTCATTTTGCGCTTGCGCGATACCTACCGGATCGATGCTGCCTATACCCAACTGCAAATGGAAAGGCTGGGCCGGATTGGCTTCAGCCTGGATGAGCAGGTTGGGTTTGTTGGCCAAGCGTTGCGCTCGATTGGCTTAACCAGGAGTTTCTCGCGTTTTATTCTGCTGTTCGGACATGGCAGTTCCTCGGAAAACAATCCGTATGAATCTGCACTGGATTGCGGCGCGTGCGGCGGTAATCATGGCCTGGTCAGTGCACGGGTGTTGGCCCAGATGGCGAATAAAAAAGAAGTGCGCCGTAAGTTGCGTGCGCAGGGTCTCCATATCGCAGACGACGCCTGGTTTGTCGCTGCGCTGCATAACACCACCACTGACGAACTAAAGCTGTACGATCTCGATCATATCCCTTCCACACATATCTTTTATATCGATCGGTTACGCAATGGTCTTTTGGCGGCATCGCGTCTATGCGCCCAGGAACGCTTACCGAGTTTGCAACTCAGACCGCAGACCCGGGAGCCGACCGTGGCATATCGCGAAGTCGAGCGCAACGCCATGGACTGGTCACAAGTGCGACCGGAATGGGGATTATCCCGCAATGCCTATTTTATAATTGGCCGTCGCGCCCTGACCGAACACATGTCACTGGAAGGTCGTTCGTTCCTGCATTCCTATGATTACCATCTGGATCCCAGGCAACGCCTGCTGGAAAACATTATTACCGGTCCTTTGGTGGTGGCACAATGGATCAATATGGAGCACTATTTTTCAACGGTTGATAATGAACGGTTTGGCAGCAGTAGCAAGGTGTACCATAATGTAGCCGGGCGGTTTGGTGTGATGACCGGTGGTCTGAGTGATCTGCGCACCGGCCTGCCTTCCCAGACCGTTCTGGATAAGGGTTTGCCGTTTCATGAGCCGTTGCGACTGATTACCTTGATTGAGGCACCCCTGGAACATGCCCGGCGCGCGCTGGAGAGTGTTGTCGCGGTCAAGAATCTGGTATCGAATGATTGGATTCGTTTACTGGTTATCGATCCGGAGACACGGACCGTGTATACATACAACAATGGCCAATGGGATGCCCGAACCCTTTCCGACGCAAATGAACCCTCTATGGCGAAGGAGTCCAGTGCTCAATGAAAAATCTTAACTTCAGCTCAGTCAAGAAACTCGAGATCATTCTCAGCGGTGAGCATCAGGCCTTTGCAACCGATTTACTCGATAATGCCGGTGTAACCGGCTACACCATTATCAATAACCTTTCCGGCAAGGGGCGCCACGGCTTTCATGAAGGCCACCTGATGTTCAACGAGGAAGACGTCTTGATCATGATTATCGCAGCAGTGCCCGAACAACTCGTCGCCCCAATTCTTGAGGGTCTGGCACCGTTTTACAGCGAACACTCCGGCGTCGTGTTTGTATCGGATATTCAGGTGACGCGGCTGGTGAAATTCAGTGGTTGAACAAAACTAGCCCGCATTTCTCACCAGGCGGCGCGGAATATTGATAAGGCATAGTTTTTTTTGAGAAAAACCAGGATGGCTAAAATACAGTGTGTTATTCGAACATGCCTATCACGGTTCAGGCTGGTCTTCGTGTCCGTAAGCTTGCTCTTCACTCAAACCGTAGCTATTGCTACGCTTTTCGCTCCAGAGCGGCGCTTACGAACACGAATCCTGCGCCTGCTACCGTGATCCTTATGAGAAATGCGGGTTAAAGGTCTGCTGCGGTTTTTGCTATCAGGAAATCGACGACACTGTTCAAGGCCTGCTCCTGGCTCTGGCCGGATGCAAGCGCCTGATGATATGTGTCGAGCTGCTGGTGCGCACTGGTTCCCCGCTCGGGTATTTCGAGCACAAGTTCCAATTCGGCCAGGCAGTCGAGTTCACCCGCATCTTCCGCAACCATTGTGACCACTTCGTGCAAAATATCGCTCACCGGGATGATTTTTGCGCGAGCAAAGTCGATCATACCTTCGTCATAGCCATAACGAATGGCGCGCCAGCGATTCTGGTCTACAAGAAAGCGGTGATAGGCGCGCCAGTGCCTGTGCTTGCTCTGCTGGCGATACAGGTAATGCAGCAGGCACTGCGTCAAGGCTGTTAGAGCGACGGCATCATTGATATCAGTACACATGTCAGTAATACGCATTTCCAGCGTCGGATAACGATCGCTGATGCGCAAGTCCCACCAAATCACCGTGGCGTCTTCGATAATGCCAACTCGTTGCAGTGTTTCAACATGAGAGCGGTATTCAGCATAGTTTGCATAGCGTTCCGGTAGGCCGGTGCGTGGAAAGCCGTCGAATACGGGCAGGCGATAGGATTTGAGGCCGCTGTCCTGCCCCTCCCAAAATGGTGAAGACGTGCTTAAAGCCAACAACAGTGGCAGAAAGTCGCTCAATTGGTTCATCAGATTGATGCGTAGCTCGTCGTTCTCGATGCCGACATGGACGTGCATGCCGCATACCAATACACGTTTAGCTAGCGAACGCATATTCCGAGTCAGCATATCATAGCGATGTTTTGGCGTATGGTGCTGGCGCTGCCAACGGCCAAACGGGTGGGTCGAGGCAGCCACAGGCGCCATGCCAAATTGGTCGCTTGTCTGCACGACGACACTACGCAGATGCTTGAGATTGTCACGTATCTCGGCAACCGTGTTACACACGTGAGTATTGACTTCGATTTGTGACCGCAGCAATTCGGGTTCAATGCTACGATCATCTCCGTTTGCCCGGCATTGTTGTAGGATCTCAGCCGGAGGTTCGCTGACAACGTCACGAGTTGTGCGATCAACCAACAAATACTCTTCTTCCACGCCGATAGTGAAGCTTGGCCTGGACGATTTCACAGCGACTGCCAAACACGAAAAAGCTTCGGATTCGCCAAAATATCACGCAGAGCATGATCCAAAATGCTGGCCCAGCGTTCGGCACCATCTTCGGTGTTGACCAGGTCCTGGCGTATTTCGATGGAGACGTGGGGTAGGCCAGCCGCTTCGGCATGATGGTCGATGGTATAGTCGGCCGGATGCTTGCCTGAATAGGGCTGGTTGTCGCCAATGTTGAATCCATCAGGGTGAGCGCGCAGGTTTTTCATCAATGGCTGTGGAATTCGCGGATCTTTGTCCCACAATAGACCCGCATGCCACGGACGGAAACGCCCAGCCATTTCAGGCGTAAAACTGTGGATCGAGATAAATGCTGGAACGATATCCTGCAGCCTGAATCGTTGCAGCATCATATCAATCGCGCTACGGTACGGCGTGTAGAAGCAATGGATGCGTTGCTTGCGATGCTCCTGCGACATCCGTACATTACCCTCGATAACGACATTATCGCTGATTTCAGGCATTACACTGTCGTCCTCAAGGCTGCGATTGAGATCGACCACCAGCCGGGAATAGCCCGCCAATACAGCCGGTGCATCAAGGTGCTGCGAAAGATGATGGATGAGTTTACGGGTGCCGATGTCATAGGCGATATGCTGTCCCAGCAAGCGCTCATCAAGGCCGAGGTTGTTCAGCATTTTCGGTATCGTGTTGCTGACATGGTCACCGACTAACAGTACTTTGGCCTTGCCGCTTTCATTGATAATTGTGCACGGGGCAGGGTCCTCTGGACCGATCAGGAAATAGTCATGTTGTTGCATTAGCTTTACTTGAGCTCATTTAATGTACACGTTCAGTTAGTCAAGATCATAGAAAAAGTCGGATCAGATCTCAATCGATAGTTCAACCTGGATTCCGCAGTTGAACATAGAATTAGAGCGTCAGGGCAAGGCGCGACTTGCAGCTAATGGCCGTCGTCCTTAGCAAAAGTTGCAACGCCGCCATGGCGCTAGAGGTGCAGCGATAAACTGTGTAGCGATTCACCCGTTGGGTGAACGTCAAATACGACATAACTTTTCGAATAATCATAGAGTTGACTAGAAGTAATAGCGATCAACTGCGGAATCTAGGATTAAGGATTCGGATTTTAGGGACAGGTTGTTGAACAGCGAGCTGCGTCGTCGCTGCCTAATGAAAAGGAGAAGTATTCTCTTTACTGTATCGGCTCTATCGGTTCCAGTGGTTCGACATGAGGGAATTT
>JABDQW010000073.1 GCA_013042055.1 Gammaproteobacteria bacterium
GGGGTACGAAACATGTTCTCGCAGACACGCTGCGCAACCTTGATTCGTTGGGCCTCGAATACACGCTGTTGCCCGAATGCTGGGACGTGGACAGACCTGAGGACCTGCAACGCTACCGCGCGATGAACCCGGAAACCACATTGGGCTAATAATTTATTCGACCAGTATGCTCCGCCGCTTGGTGAGTAAGACCGGTGTTAGCCGATATTCAGCTACAATATTCTCGCAAAGGCGCCAAGGCCGCCAAGAAATCATATTTGATTGTTTCAACCTAGATTCCGCAGTTGAACACAGAATTAGCGCTGCTCCTCAAGCGACAGGGCAAGACGCGACTTGCAGCTAATGGCCGTAGTCCTTGGCAAAAGTTGTAACGCCGCCATGGTGCTTGAGGGGCAGTGATAAACTGTGTAGCGACTCACCGCTTGGGTGAATGTCACATACTGTACTACTCTTCGAGAAATTATAGAGTTGAGTAGCGGTAACAGCGGTCAACTGCGGAATCTAGGTTCAATGGTTCTTCTTTGCGTGCTTCGCGTCTTTGCGAGAGTCGGGCATCCTCGTATCAAATATCAGATATACCGCAAAATATCTTTCGGCTCGTTGACGATGGCATCAGCACCCCAGGCGGTGACGTCTTCACCGGTCTCTATGTAACCGTAGTTTGCCACCAAGGTTTTCATACCGGCATTTCTGCCGGCTTCGATATCGCGCCGAGCATCACCGACGTATATGCACTCCTGTGATTCAGATTCGGCCTGTTCGCAGGCGTAGTGCATAGGATCAGGGTGGGGCTTGCTGTTCGGTGTTGTATCACCACTGACTATGGTTGCGGCACGTTGCGTCAAACGCAAACTTTTCATCAGCGGCAGGGTTAGCCAGCCCGGCTTGTTGGTCACAACACCCCAGTTCAATCCATGGTTTTCAATATGATTTAGTACAGTTTCAATACCTTTGAAAAGCGCCGAATCGATGCAGATATTCTCTTCGTAGATTTCCAGATAACGTTGCTTCAAATGCATCAATCGTTTCTCATCGTCGAGATCACCGAATGCCAGTTTGACCAAGGCAACACTGCCGTTTGAAACCACGGGACGCACCTGCGCGTAGCTCAGTACCGGCTGATTCTCCTCTTTGCACAATACAGTCAGTGCAGCCGCCATATCGGGTGCCGTATCGATCAGGGTGCCGTCAAGATCAAATAAAACCGTCTTAATTCTAGTCACGCTATTCTGGTTTGATGTAATGCGCCATATAGTTAACCGTTACATCGCTGCTGGAGCGATACATGCGTGTGACGGGGTTATAGCTGATTCCCTGTATGCTGACAATATCGAGGCCTGCTTGTCGGCACCAAACATCAAGCTCGGAGGGGCGAATGAACTTACCGTAATCATGCGTGCCCGGCGGCAGCATCTTCATGACATACTCGGCACCGATAATGGCGAAAAGGTAGGATTTCGGATTGCGATTGATGGTGGAAAAGTAGATCGAACCACCGGCTTTGACAAGCTCTGAACAGGCCTTGATGACCGAAAGGGGATCCGGAACGTGCTCGAGCAACTCCATACAGGTAATGATATCAAAGCTGCTAGCATTGGAAGCGGCTAGCTCCTCGACCGTGATCTGCTGATAGTCGATCTCAAGTTCAGATTCCATGGCGTGTAATCGGGCCACGGACAAAGGCGCCTTGCCCATGTCAGTACCGGTGACGATGGCGCCGCATTCCGCCATACTCTCACTGAGGATGCCACCGCCACAACCGACGTCCAGCACGCGTTTGCCCGATAACGGGCTGCCGCTCTCAATGAAGTTGAGTCTCAATGGATTGATATGATGCAGGGGTTTGAATTCACCCTGAGTATCCCACCAGCGTGTCGCCAGCTCCTCGAATTTTTTGATCTCGGCAGGATCAATATTGGCCTGTGTGTTGCTCATGGCTGCTATTTTACGCTGATAAGGTTAAGGAAACTCTGGTTTGTACCGAGTTTCCGTGCGGCTAATGGATGTGCCGCCACTTCCAATCACATATGTGGTTGAAAATGAAGAAAAATAAATCGCATTGTAATTTTTCGTGCTGTGATAATTCCTGGATGGACACATCAGAGCTTCCTTGACTATTCAGATCCGATTTTCCTGCTCCATTGCAGTGCTTGCTGACGAATGCTGGCTTCATCCAAGCCGGTGAGCACGCGGTTTTTCATGACATGCCTACCGGCTATCCAGACATCGGATATCTGATCGCGGCCACAACTGTAAACAAGGTGTGATACTGGATCGTATAAAGGCGTTGTCTCGATGCGGTCCATATTGATCGCGATGACGTCGGCTTGCTTGCCTATCTCAAGCGAACCGATGCGTTCATCCATACCAAGCGCTCGTGCGCCATTAATAGTCGCCATTCTCAACGCGGAGGAAGCTGGCAGGGCGGTTGGATCTTCTGCTACACCCTTGGCCAACAGAGCGGCACTGCGCATTTCGCCGAGCATGTCCAGATCATTATTGCTGGCAGCGCCATCTGTGCCGAGCGCGATGTTGATACCGCTTTTGTACAACTCAGCTACCGGGCAGAAGCCGCTGGCCAACTTCAAATTCGATTCGGGACAATGAACCACGTGACAGCCGCTGCTGGCCAGCATCTCGATCTCATCATGCTCGACCTGCGTCATATGCACGGCTAGCAGCGAGGGACTAACCAGCCCAAGTTCGTGTAAACGATATAATGGCCTGGTGCCCGTTTTTTCAACTGCTTGCACGATCTCATGAGCGGTTTCATGGACATGCATGGTGATCGGTATGTCCATCTCGTGCGCCAGGCTGCGAATTGTCTCCAGTGATTGATCCGAAACCGTATAGGGAGCATGAGGTGAAAAGCATGTTGTGATGAGCTCGTCACCGCGAAAGCTGTCGTGTACAGCAATTCCTTTGTCGATGTATTCTGTTGCATCGCTGGCCCATACTGTCGGAAAATCGATCACGATCAGACCCACACAGGCACGAATACCGGCATTTTTTGCAGCTCGGGCTGTGATATCCGGGAAAAAGTACATGTCATTGAAGCAGGTCGTTCCACTTCGCAACATTTCGGCAATGGCGAGCTCTGTCCCGCAAAGCACAAAATCTTCATTCACCCATTTCGATTCGGCTGGCCAGATATGGTTCTGTAGCCAATCCATCAGCGCGATATCGTCTGAAAGTCCTCTAAACAGACTCATCGCGGCATGCGTGTGTGCATTGATCAGGCCCGGCATCAGGGCATGCTCATTGAAGTCCCTTTCCACAGCAGCACGGTAGGTCGAGTTAGCCTGTTCCGTTGGAACGACTGCGACGATGCGATCTTCATGAATCGCGATGCTGTGATGATCCAGGCAGGGATCACCCTCCGTCATGGGGATGATCCAACGGCCATGCAGCAGGGTATCGATAGTGGTCATGCGGGGAAGATACCTGCTGCCATCTCAGTTCGCAAGCAGATTTCAAATTTGTGATCCAGTCCATGCTATTCTCTGATGATCATGATATAAAAACTGGTACAGGACTAATTAAGTGGAGCTAGTAATGCTGAACAAACCAATGAACTTATTTGTCTCGAGCGCGGTCTTGTTTGCATTGGCCGTGATCTCAGCGTGCGGCCAGCAGGTGACACGTGTCGAAACGGACACGGTGACAGATCTCAGTGGTAACTGGAACGACACCGATTCGAGGTTAGTAGCCGATGAAATGATCCAGGACGCGTTATCACGTTCCTGGTTAACGCGCTTTAATCGAGAGCACGGCAATCCGCCCACGGTCATTGTCGGCGAAGTGCGTAATTTAAGTCATGAACATATCAATACACGTACTTTTATTGCCGATATGGAACGCGCACTGATTAATTCCGGAGAAGTCGACTTTGTCGCTTCCAGTGAAGAGCGCCAGGAAATACGCAGTGAGCGTATGGATCAGGATCTACACGCTGCGGAAGAGACGCGCAAGGCGATGGGACGGGAGATTGGCGCTGATTTTATGCTCAAGGGCACGATTAACACCATTATCGATGCGATTTCTGATGAGCAGGTGCGTTTTTACCAGGTCGATCTGACGCTCATTGATCTGGCCAACAATCGCAAGGTTTGGCTTGGGCAAAAGAAGATCAAAAAGACCATCGAGAAAAGCGGGCTGCGCTGGTAAACCTGATCTTTTGGGGTTCAGCGATACAGAGACAAGTGAAGACGATGTCTAGCCCGCATTTCTCATCAGGCGGCGTAGGATTCTGATAAGGCATTGGCTTCTTTGAATAAAACTTGGATGATTTAAATACATTGTGTTTTTCTAGCATGCCTATCACGGTTCAGACTAGTCTTCGTGTCCGTAAGCTTGCTCTTCACTCTAACCGTAGCTACGGCTACGCTTTTCGCTCCAGAGCGGCGCCTGCGAACACTAGCCCGCACGTTTCACCAGATGGTGAGAGATGCGGGCTCCGTCCTGCGCCTGCTCCCGTGATCCAGGTGAGAAATGCGGGCTAGTCCAATGGCTATTTGTTCAGCATTAGCCCGGCATCTGTTACTCGTGTTTCTGGTTTTGTATCAGCTGAGTTGTGCAACATATAGCCAACAGGCAGTATCCATGCGGGATAATCTACTCGTTGGTCGGGTGGACCTGGCCAAGAAGACGGCTGAACAGCAGGATGAAAACCAGGATGATGTTCTTGCCTGTCTCAACAAAGGCATACTTCGACGCATGACCCAGGATTATGCCGGCAGCAACCAAATCCTCGAAGTAGCCAAGCAGCAAATCGATTCGTTATATGGGCTCAGTATCTCTGAAACAGCAACATCGTTGACGTTTAATGATGCGCTCCGCGACTACAAAGGAGCCCGTTACGAACAAATATTATTACACGCCTACATGGCTATGAACTATCTGCAGCTTGGCGACGTGGACTCGGCGCGGGTAGAAATCTTGCAGGCGGACGTCAAAATGATGGAATGGGGTGAGCAGCCCGATGAAAATCCGTTCGTGCGTTATTTTGCAGGTATGATTTTTGAGGCCGTGGGAGAATACGATCAAGCGTTAGTCGCATATCGGAAAGCCCGAGACGGTTATCTGGCATCGCGGTCCGGTGCGATGCTCGAGGTTCCATTGGTTCTGAAAAAAGACTTGTTGCGTCTATTGGCGATGCAGGGCTTGACGAATGAGTATCGCCGCTTAACAGCCGAGCTTGGCCTGACAGACTATCAACCAGCGAGCATCGATGACAACGTCGGTGAAGTCGTCGTCATCTTGAGTAGTGGATTGGCGCCGATTAGAACCGAAACGGCGATTATGACGTTTTCATCGGAAGTGCAAGGCCATGTTCGCGTCGCCTTTCCGGTGTACGCGCAAGCATCAACACCTGCAAACAAAGCGCGGGTCCGTATCGACGATAAGCATTGGTACATGGAAACAGTGGAAAATGTCGACAAGCTCGCTCGCCAAGCCCTGGATGAGGACATGCCTTTGATTATGGCGCGCGCAATGGCCAGGGCAGTTGTTAAATATCAGTCACAGAGAACAGCACAGGAGCAAAATGACCTCGCCGGGTTTCTATTGACGGTGACCAATCTGGCTACGGAGCGGGCCGACACCCGAAGCTGGACGACTTTGCCAAAGGAAATACAAATGACACGGGTGCTGCTTCCGGCAGGGCAGCAGCATGTTAGTATTGAGATCGTCAATAGTGCCGGTAGAGTCGTCGATACTATTGAAGCTGGGGTTGAGGTGCTGCCGGGGAAACTTAGCTTTTTGACGCGCCACTGGGTGGCGCCGGTTCCTATGAAAACATAAATGGTTAATGGTGACCCGCAGGCTAGCATATGTTAACTCGTTCTAACTATACCCTTGCACTTATGTGTTTATTGTTGGCTGGCTGTACACAGTCATCTGTCAGGCTGGACACTGATGGCCAACCCGACTGGATTCATGGCCGGCCGTCGGACTATCCGGATTCCAGCTACCTCTCCGCAACCGGTTCCGCATCGAAAGTCGAAATGGCAAAAGACCGCGCACTGGCGAATTTGGCAAAAATCTTCGAGCTTCAAGTGCGCGAAGATTCAACAACTACACAAGATGTGCAGACACACAAATCGGACGGGATTGAGTCTGTCCAGGCATCAGCACGAATTGCAAGTACGGTGAATGTTTACACCAGTAAACTGATCAATGGCGCACGTATAGCCGAGCAGTGGCAACATCCCGCCGATTTAACGCACTATGCTCTGGCTGTGCTCGATCGTGCCCAGGCAGGCAACAATGTCCGCGGCGAAATAGATCGACTCGATCGTGAAATCGCGTTCACGATGGCAAATGCGGAAACGCAGGCAAATGATTTGAAAAAAGTGGCCGCGTTGCAGTCAGCGATCTTGATGCAAACAGAAAGGAACACATTGCAGAAGACCTTGAAAATTCTCGATCTTGAGGGGAGAGGTAAACCGTCGAGCTGGAATCTTGCAGGAATGAAAGCGCAACAATTGCGATCATTACAGGCTTTGAACATGAGAGCAATCGTACTTGGAGATTCTGTTGGCGAACTTGATGAATTGATCCAGGGTGCGATGGCGACGGCGGGATTCCAATCCGTATCCGGTGAACAAGCTTATACAATATCAGCGAGCATGGAAACGCAGGAAGCGTTGCGCAAACAGGGCTGGTACTGGTTGCGTGGTACACTGAAATTGCGCCTTGTGGACCCAGAAGGCGTCGTCCTGGGCAACAAATCATGGCCATTGAAAGTATCGTCACAGCAGAAAAATCAGCTGTATCAGCGCATGCAGGATGAAGTTGACAAGAAGCTCAAGAGCGAGCTGAAAAGCACGATTCTTGGCTTCGCCACGGGTGAAGCGTGACACTTGAGAACCATACCAGGGAGAAAACGCGTTCCAGATGCGTGCACGATGGCAACGCGGCTTATTTTGTCACGTGCTCATGGGTGTTGAAGGACCCAAGAGGGTGAGATCGGCTGTCTCCATCCACAAGTGCCCTCTATCCTGTTCGCAGCTGTGAGCAGCCATGTGCCGCTATTCGAGAAAATCCATCGTGAATTCATAGCCCTGGACGTTGTTATCGCCAGTTGGTAGCAAATGCAGTTTCAAAAAATCAGTTATAGATTCAGGGATTGCTGATATAGAATGAATGAGGAACCTCGGATACTTCAATTTGTCTGTTTAAATGGCATCACATGTTGATATTGCATTCACCGTGACCGTAGTTTAATCGCTCGTCATCGTCTCGGCTGACATGGTTTGTCGTGCGCCCGACCGGTGGCGCGCTCAATATGCTATCTCCGGCGAAAATCATATAAACATCGAGACGATGTAAAATTTATGAATGCATGTTAATCTTGGGACAGAAAAATCGGTTACTATGTTCTACACTGAAGGTAAGTAATGAGTGATCATAAAACTGATTATGATTATGATAGTGGTCTGGCGTTAGAAGAAGAGCGCCCTGATTTAAAATCGCCCAAACAATACAAAGTCATATTGCTCAATGACGACTTTACTCCAATGGAGTTTGTGGTGCAGGTTTTGATGACGTTTTTTGGAATGGACCACGCCAAGGCAACGCGAATAATGATGGCTGTGCACACCAAGGGGAAAGGAATTTGCGGTGTATTTAGCCACGAGATTGCCGAAACGAAAGTTGATCAGGTCAACGAGTATTCAAAAATAAATCAACATCCATTGCTATGTACAATGGAAGAAGCATAGATGAGGATTTGACACAACAGCTGATGTGAGGCAGGTCAGGTATGTTAAGTAAAGAGCTTGAAGCATCATTGAATCGGGCATTCAACGATGCACGAGACAAAAGACACGAATATATCACTGTCGAACATTTATTATTGGCTCTCCTTGACAACAGCAGTGCCAACTCGGTATTGCAAGCATGCGGTACCGATTTAAACCTCATCCGCAGAGAGCTGGATGAATACCTCGAAAAAAATACCCCCGTATTCAGTGACATTGTCAGTGGCGAAGTACAGCCTACGCTTGGTTTTCAGCGTGTTCTGCAGCGAGCCGTGTTTCATGTGCAGTCTTCCGGCAAGAAAGAAGTCGTTGGTGCCAATGTACTGGTCGCGATGTTTGGCGAACAGGAATCACAAGCGGTTTATTTGTTGAGTAAACAGGGGGTCAGTCGACTCGATGTTGTCAATTACATCTCACACGGAATCGCCAAAGTATCTGATGAAACCCAGAAAATTGAACCAGAACCGAGAGAAGATTCGGCGGGTGATTCAGATAATCAACCATTAGAAAATTTTGCGACGAATCTTAACCAGCGGGCGATGCAGGGGCATATTGATCCACTGATCGGCCGTGAAGACGAAATCGAGCGGACTGTCCAGATTCTGTGTCGTCGCAGAAAAAACAATCCATTGCTGGTTGGCGAAGCCGGCGTCGGCAAAACGGCATTAGCAGAGGGTTTAGCAAAAAAAATCGTCGACAAGGAAGTGCCCGATGTACTCAAGCATTGCACCATTTATGCGCTTGATCTAGGTGCGCTGGTTGCTGGTACCAAGTATCGGGGCGATTTCGAAAAGCGTCTCAAGGGCGTGCTCAAGCAACTGAAAAAAACGGAAGGTGCTGTTCTGTTCATTGACGAGATCCATACCATCATTGGGGCGGGTTCGGCCTCGGGTGGTGTCATGGATGCGTCGAATCTGATCAAACCCATGCTGGCATCGGGCGATCTTAAGTGTATTGGCTCAACGACCTATACAGAGTTTCGCAGCATATTTGAAAAAGATCATGCGCTGGCAAGACGATTTCAGAAAATCGACATCGACGAGCCCAGTGTGGACCAGACCATCGATATACTGAAAGGTTTGAAAACGCGGTTCGAAGAACATCACGATGTCAAGTACAGTAACAACGCACTGCGTGCTGCTGCCGAATTGTCAGAGCGATTTATCACTGACCGCTTCCTGCCAGACAAGGCCATCGATGTTATCGATGAGGCCGGTGCGAATCGAAGACTACTTGGTAAGTCTGGTAGCAAGAAATCCGTCAATGTGAACGACATCGAAAATATCGTTGCCAAGATTGCACGTATCCCGTCAAAGACTGTTTCGACATCGGATACTGAAGTCTTGAAGAATCTGGAGCGCGATTTAAATCTCGTGGTCTTCGGGCAAGATGAAGCCATAACCCAGCTGGCAACAGCCATACGCATGTCGCGCTCAGGCCTGGGTTCCCCCGACACGCCCATCGGTTCATTCCTGTTTTCCGGTCCTACCGGTGTTGGTAAAACAGAGGTTTGCAAGCAACTCGCGCAAGTAATGGGTATCGAGCTGATGCGTTTCGATATGTCTGAATATATGGAGCGACATACTGTTTCGCGCCTGATTGGCGCACCACCAGGCTATGTTGGCTTCGATGACGGGGGTTTGTTGACCGAAGCTATAACCAAGCAGCCGCATTCAGTTTTACTGCTGGATGAAATAGAGAAAGCGCATCCAGAAGTTTTCAATATTCTGTTACAGGTGATGGATCACGGTACGCTGACTGACAGCAATGGACGTAAGACAGATTTCCGTAATGTCATACTTATCATGACGACAAACGCTGGTGCTCAGCTAATGTCACGCCGATCAATGGGCTTTACGGAGCAAAAGAATGAGCTCGATGGCCTGGAGGAAATCAAGCGTCTATTCACGCCGGAATTTAGAAACCGCCTGGATGCCATTGTTCAGTTTGGACCGCTTGACGAAAAGACCATTGCCAGCGTTGTTGACAAGTTTCTGGTTGAACTGGAGACTCAACTCGATGAGAAAAAAGTCAGTTTACACGTCGATGATGATGCCCGTACCTGGATCGCTGAGAAAGGATACGATGCCAAGATGGGTGCACGTCCAATGGCGCGTGTGATTCAGGAGCACCTGAAAAAGCCGCTGGCTAATGAATTGCTGTTCGGCAATCTGACCCGTGGTGGTAAGGTATTGGTGTCCGTGGTTGATGGCGAGATTTCGATAGCAATCGAAGGCGCCACGGAGAAAGCCTAGGCCGGATTTCTTCCTCCTTTGCGAGAAATGCGGACTGAAACCGATATCAGTCGAAATTCGACTGTGAAATTCTCGCGAAGGCCGCCAGGAAATCAATCGATCTACGAGCAAGGGCGATCAGTGCGCGCTATTGCGCTGGCGTGATGCTGAGTCAGAACTCTACAGCAGGGTTTACTTAGCGCGGTATACGATGCGACCTTTTTCCAGGTCGTAGGGTGTCAACTCAACAGTCACAGTGTCACCGGTCATGATACGGATATAGTGCTTGCGCATTTTTCCAGAAATATGGGCGGTCACGACATGACCGTTTTCGAGCTCAACACGGAACATGGTGTTCGGCAACGTTTCGATCACCTTGCCTTCCATTTGTATTGCTTCTTCTTTTGCCATACATCCAACTCTTTAAAAACAGTCGGCGCTCATTATCGTTAATTTGGCTGCGAGCGCAAGTTTTTTTCACATCGTAAATCTGCTGAGCAGATCTTTTTGTCGGAGTATTTGCGTTACGCTGATCACTTGTTTCTCATCTAAGCTATTGAAATTAATATTTCGATTGGGCGACACGATGCATTTCTACAGCTAGTATTCTTGATTATTCCAACTGTGCTGTGGGTTGTTGCTCGGGGAGGAAGTACAACGGATCGACCAGGACTCCATTTGCCATCACCGCAAAGTGCAGATGTGCGCCGGTGACGCGGCCTGTCTGGCCGACGGCTCCCAGGATGTCGCCGCGTCGCAGGACATCGCCTGGCTCAACGTCGATCCGACTGAGATGGGCATAGAGGCTGATCAAACCCTGGCCGTGATCGACGTACACCATATTGCCGCTGAAAAAGAAGTCGCCAGCTTCGATAACAGTGCCGTCAGCGGTTGTCCTGATATCGGTGCCTTCCGGTGCCGCGATATCGAGACCGCTGTGGGGATTGCGTTCCTGTTCGTTAAAAAAACGCCGTAAACCGAATATGCTGCTGATCCTGCCAGTAACAGGCCAGATAAAGTCCACGTCCGGATAGGCATCAGACCAATGATTTTTGGCGGCGCGTTTGCGTATACGTTCTTTTGATATGCGCTGCAGGTCCTGTTTGATCGGATTGACCTTGCGTTTGTTTTTGATGGTTAAATGTTGCTCCTGATATTTTTTGCCCTGTACATCGACAGTGTTGACTGCCGTTGAGCCATCCCGTTGTCTGATCTTGAATTGGTACACGCCCGGTTTGGCCTGTAATGGAATGCCGGCGAGCGCATACCAGGATTGCCTGTGTTTGAAGATTGTGGTTTTTTTCTCGTTAAATGTAATTTGAGTATCAGCTGTGTAGTCATCAAGCTCGATAATGGCCACGCCGCCGGGCACTAGCGCCTGTTCTGGCATGGCGTATCCAGGTTTTGAAAAGATCAGGATGGTCGTAACAGCAACGAGATGCAGATGTTTTTGAAAATTCGTGACCATAATCATTCTTGCCTAGTGTTAAGCTAAGCGTAGTGTTTTAATCAAATCTGATGCGTCGATTGTAGCTCAGTTTCCTGTGTTCCGTGGAGATCATTGTTGAATAGCCGTACTAACACAACGCCACTCAGCACGCGTGCTGCCGGCGTGCGACCGTTCTACGTTATGGATTTATTGGCACGTGCTAAGCAGCTAGAAGCCGAGGGTCGATCTGTGCTGCATCTGGAAGTCGGCGAGCCGGATTTTCCAACACCCAAACCTATTATCGACGCGGGTATCCGGGCACTTCGACAGCTGAAAACGCATTACACGCCGGCATTGGGTCTACCTGAATTGAGACAGTTGATCGCGGAATATTATCAGCACAAATTCGATATAGAAATCAGCGCGCGTCGTATTATTATCACACCCGGCGCTTCCGGTGCGTTGCAATTGGCGCTGTCGGTGTTGATTGACACGGGTGAGAGCGTACTACTATCCGATCCCGGTTATCCATGCAACCGCAACATGATTCAAATACTGGGTGCATACAGCCGAATGGTCCCGGTGGGTGCAGATACGCAGTTTCAAATGTGCGCCCACCACATCGCTGAATTCTGGACTGAAAACTCAGTCGCGGCGATGATCGCCAGCCCATCCAATCCGACAGGCACAGTGATAAAGCAACACGAATTAACGGAACTGATTGCTGCTGTTGCTGCCGAAGGCGGGCGGCTGATCGTCGATGAGATCTATCAGGGCCTGGTGTATTCAAATGAGGATTTTACGGCCTTAGAATTGTCCGACGATGTTTTCATAATCAACAGTTTTTCGAAATATTTCGGTATGACGGGCTGGAGATTGGGCTGGATGGTGGTGCCGGATATGTACGTTGACGCTATTGATCGGCTTGCGCAAAATCTATTTCTGGCGCCGTCCACTGTCGCGCAATACGCGGCCTTGGCCGCTTTTGACGATAAAAGCACGCGTATTTTCGAACGCAGGGTCTCAAAATTCAAAGAGCGGCGCGATTTTTTGTTGCCGGCACTGCGTGATATGGGTTTTACAATACCGGTAGTACCTGCTGGTGCCTTCTACGTCTATGCAGACTGCAGTTCGATAACGCAGGACTCGTATCAGTGGACGCGAGAATTGCTCGAAGAGGAGGCCGTGGCAGTGACGCCGGGTATCGATTTTGGCGAACACTGGGCATCAACGCATGTTCGCTTTGCGTATACACGCCCGATTGATCAACTCGAACGAGCCTGCTGCCGAATGGCCCGTTTTATCAGGGCCGCCGGCCCTAAATGACCGAGACAGTCACATGATTGGCAATATTCTTAAAATGAAAGCGCAACTGACAACGCCGGTTGAGTATCAGTTGCCACTGAATGACACGTTAATAGCGCTGAATCCGCACATTGGGGAGAAAATCAGGCTTAACTATCAAGGTGAGATCAATTGTATCGCCTGTGGTAGAAAAATCAGTAAAAGCTATGCACAAGGTTACTGCTATCCGTGTTTCATCAGTCTCGCCGAATGTGATATGTGTATCGTAAAGCCGGAAACCTGCCATTATGATGCTGGCACTTGTCGTGATCCAGAGTGGGCGCAGCAGCATTGTATGCAAACGCATTATGTCTATCTGGCTAATTCTTCCGCAATCAAAGTAGGGATAACCCGGCAATCCCAGATACCGACGCGCTGGATCGATCAGGGCGCCAGCCAGGCCTTGCCGATCTTCAAGGTCGGCAGTCGATACCAGTCTGGTTTGATAGAGGTAGCCATCAAACAACACGTCTCGGACCGAACTGACTGGCGCAAAATGCTAAAAAGCGATGCTGAGCCGAGTGATCTCGCGGCGACACGTGATCAGTTGGTTGATTTGTGTCGGGATCGCATCGCTGAACTGCGGCAGACATTTGGTGATGAAAACATACAATCTCTAGCCAAAGAGCCAGTTACGACGATTCAGTATCCCGTCGAGCAGTATCCCGAGAAGGTGAAATCGCTAAATCTCGACAAAACACCAACGATCGAGGGCGTGTTGTTGGGGATAAAGGGCCAGTACCTGATATTAGATTCAGGTGTGATCAATATCCGTAAATATTCAGGTTATAAACTTGATGTTGACCTGAGTTAGGATTTAAGCTTGCGCATCATTTTGATCGGAGAAGAATTATCAGCCTTCGTGAAGACATAGCGTGTGTTTTTGATCGCGATCCTGCCGCACGCAACATTTTTGAAGTAATCACCAGCTATCCGGGTGTGCATGCATTATTGTTTCATAGAATGAATCATGTCTTGTGGAATCTGGGTCTGAAATGGTTGGCACGTTTTTTCTCCCACATCGCGCGTTGGCTCACCGGGATTGAGATTCATCCGGGCGCGACGATCGGCCGTCGATTCTTCATCGATCACGGTATGGGTGTGGTCATCGGAGAAACGGCTGAAATTGCAGATGACTGCACGCTCTATCACGGCGTCACCCTCGGTGGGACCAGCTGGCAAAAAGGCAAGCGTCACCCAACGCTGATGAGTAATGTTGTCGTCGGCGCTGGCGCCAAAGTACTCGGACCAATTACAGTCGGTAGCGGCGTACGTATTGGTTCAAATGCCGTCATTACCAGGGATGTACCTGATGACGGTACGGTTGTCGGTGTTCCCGGGCGACTGGTGCGCAAGCACAGCGCCGAGGACAAACGGGCCGAGGAAAAACGCAATGCCACTGCAGAAAAGCTGGGTTTCGACGCCTATGGCGCCACCAAGGAAGCGCCGGATCCCGTCGCAACCGCTATCAACCGCATGCTCGATCACATCCACGTGATGGATGAGCGCATGCAGAGTATGTGTGCCGCCTTGAAGCAACTAGGTACAGAAATCGACGTCTCCCATCTGCCCGATCTTGGCCCCTGCGAGATCCAATCCACCGAGGGTCCCGAGGAAGCGGAGCCTGAGAAAATCGAGGGTGAATAGGCTACTAACCCGCATTTCTCACCAGTCGGCGTAGAAAACTAATAAGGCAATGCTCTTTTTTGGAAAAGCCAGGATGATCTTGAATACAGAGTATTATTCGAGCACGCCTGTCACGGTTCAGGCTGGTCTATTGTACGAAGGCGGAGACACAATGTTGTGGATGAGCCGTTCTCTCAAACAGCGACGATCAATTGAACAGGGAATTGTCCGGTAACAGTTTGTCCTATTTGGTTTTAGGAACAAGTTGGCGTCGCATCTTGAACGATCCCCCTTGATCCATAACTAATGCCATGAATCGGCGGGCGATTGTCCAACCTGCTTAGCCAACTTGCCCCTAAAATCCAAATCCTTCGTGCAATACCCGGGCAGAGCTTGCTCTTCACTCAAACCGTAGCTATTGCTACGCTTTTCGCTCCAGAGCGGCGCTTGCGAACACGAATCCGGCGCCTGCTCCCGTGATCCTGGCGAGAAATGCGGGCTAGTGCGAATACTTGACAAAATTAGTCAAGTAAATAGTTGACCAAATTAGTCGGATTTAAGTAAAATTGGCCTGTTGATTTTGACAGGATGAAATTATGCGCCTTACAACTAAAGGTCGATATGCCGTCACTGCCGTGCTGGATCTGGCTTTCCATGAACACAAAGGACCGGTTTCACTGGCAGCTATTTCCGAAAGACAGTGTATTTCTCTGTCCTATTTAGAGCAATTGTTTGCCCGACTACGCCGAAATGGCGTCGTCAAAAGCACCCGTGGCCCAGGTGGAGGCTATACCCTCAATCGCGCTGCCGCTGATATAAGTGTGTCCGATGTCATTCTAGCCGTTGATGAGAGTTGCCAGGTTACGGCTTGTGATGACGCAGACGGTTGTCAGGGCGGTTACCAGTGCTTGACCCACGATCTGTGGAACGAACTGAGTAGCGAGATTCGTAACTTCCTCGATGGCATCTCACTGGCAGAGATGATGGCGAACGAGAGTGTGCAGAATGTTTCGATCAGGCAGGATGACGCGCAAATAAATGCCGCATGATGCCAGCTCTAAACTTGGCTATCAAATGAGAGTGCGCGGCATAGTTGTCGTCACAAGACTATGTCGGCGAATAGCAGTCGTCTAATTGATTAGCGCATTTGACGATAAGGCGTAAAGCCTATGGGCACAACAAATGGCGTCTGTAGCGTCGGACATTACGCCTGCAGAGACTACGCGGTCTATAGATGACGGTTCAGGCATTGGTGAAAATCAACAGTTTGAATCAATCGGCAGTGATATCCACTGCCAATGTTTAAGAGGCAATTGATGTGAGTGATAAAAATCCAATTTTCCTTGACTACATGGCAACGACACCGGTTGATGAGCGGGTTGCTGAAAAAATGTGTGCCCACCTGACCAAAGATGGGGTCTTTGGTAATCCGGCGTCGCGTAGTCACGCATTCGGATGGAAGGCCGAAGCTGTAGTCGAGGAGGCGCGTAAACAAATCGCCAACCTGGTTGGTGCAAATCCCAAAGAGATCATCTTTACTTCCGGCGCCACTGAATCAGACAACCTCGCCATAAAGGGCGTTGCACACTTCTATAAAAAGAAAGGCAAGCATATCGTCACTTGCAAGACTGAACATAAGGCTGTGCTCGACACTTGCCGTTATCTCGAACGTGAGGGCTATGAAGTCACCTATCTCGATCCAGAGCCCAACGGCCTGCTGGATCTGAATAAGTTGGAAGCGGCATTACGCGATGATACGATCCTGGTATCAATCATGCATGTCAACAACGAAATCGGTGTGATTCAGGATATCGCTGCGATCGGCGAGATTTGTCGTAGTCGGAAAATTCTCTTTCATGTCGATGCCGCTCAGAGTCCGGGTAAGGTCCCTATCAATCTGGAAGAGCTGAAAGTCGATTTAATGAGTTTTTCTGCACATAAGGTCTATGGGCCGAAGGGTATTGGTGCGCTGTACGTGCAAAGAAAACCGCGTGTCCGGCTGGAGGCGCAGATGCATGGAGGTGGACACGAGCGGGGCATGCGTTCAGGCACACTTGCGACTCACCAGATCGTTGGTATGGGGGAAGCCTTTCGAATTGCCAGCGAAGAGATGGTGGATGAATCCAAACGTATACTGGCGTTACGCAATCGTCTCTGGGACGGCTTGAAGGAGATGGAAGAGGTTTACGTCAACGGTGACTCCGACCAACGTATACCTGGCAATATCAATATCAGTTTCAATTTCGTTGAGGGTGAGAGTCTGCTGATGGCGCTCAAGGACATTGCAATATCCTCGGGCAGTGCCTGTACATCGGCGTCGCTTGAGCCGAGTTATGTGTTGAGGGCCTTGGGCAGAAACGATGAACTCGCACACAGCTCCATACGTTTCAGCATTGGCCGTTTCACGACCGAACAAGACATTGATTACACGATCGAACACGTTAGGGCAGCGGTTGAAAAGCTGCGTGAGCTATCGCCGTTGTGGGATATGTACAAAGACGGCATAGACCTTGATTCTATCGAGTGGGCCGCGCATTAAACCAAGGCAGCTGCCTCTCGGCAAGAATCCACATTATTTAGACATATCGAGCTAGACACTTAGGTCGCGCCTACTTCCTATGTCTAAACGGTTAAAGTATTGAGGTACATTAAAATGGCATACAGTGAGAAAGTTCTGGATCATTACGAAAACCCGCGTAATGTTGGCTCGTTCGGTCAAGATGAGTTCAATGTCGGTACCGGCATGGTTGGTGCGCCCGCCTGTGGTGACGTGATGAAGTTGCAGATCAAAGTGAACGACGTAGGTGTCATTGAAGATGCTGTATTTAAAACATATGGCTGTGGCAGTGCTATCGCATCGAGTTCATTGCTAACGGAGTGGGTAAAAGGCAAAACGCTGGAACAGGCCAAGCAGATCAAGAATACTGCTATAGCTGACGAGTTGGCCCTGCCGCCGGTGAAAATACACTGTTCGGTACTGGCGGAAGATGCCATCAACGCAGCTATTGATGATTACATGCTCAAGAAATCCTGATTTCGGTACAATTCATGGCTATTACGCTTACACATACTGCCGCTGACCGTATAAGCGATTTTCTTGAGAGTCGTGGTAAAGGCATTGGTTTACGCCTGGGGGTGAAGACGACCGGTTGTTCAGGTATGGCTTATGTGCTCGAGTTTGTTGACCAGTTGAATCCTGATGATGAGGTTTTCGAGGATCACGGTGTCAAGGTTATCGTCGATAAAAAAAGTTTGGTCTACCTCGACGGTACCGAGCTTGATTTTGCCAAAGAAGGCCTCAATGAAGGCTTCAGATTCAACAATCCCAATGAAAAAGCCCAATGCGGATGCGGTGAGAGCTTCACTGTCTAGCCACTGAATCTCATTGGGCATTGCATATAAACCCACCTAGCCCGCATTTCTCACCAGGCGGCGTAGGATATTTATAAGGCATTGGTCCTTCAGGAAAGCCAGGATGATCGAAAATACTGTGTGTTATTCAAGCATGCCTATCCCGGTTCAGGCTAGTCCATCTGGTGAGATAGGCGGGCTCTGTCCTGCGCCTGCTTCCGTGATCCTGATGAGAAATGCGGGCTAGTCTCATCTGATGACAGATGTCTCTTCGACAAGTTATTTCGATTTGTTCAAAATTCCCACATCCTATGATGTTGATTTGAACATATTGCAGCATCGTTATCGGGAACTGCAAAAGCGTGTCCATCCGGATAAATACGCCAGTGGAAGCTCCCAGGAGCGACGAGTTTCAATGCAGCAGACTTCGTTGATCAACCAGGCCTTGCATACACTCAAACACCCGGTTGAACGCGCTGTGTATCTACTGCAGCTGAAACAACCGAATTTTACCATGGGCAATCAGACCACCATGGATGCCGCTTTTCTAATGGAACAAATGGAAATGCGTGAAAAGCTGCACGTGGTGAGAGATCTTGAAGATCCGATTGCGGAGCTAGAAACAATGTTGACTGATGTTCAGTCGAAACTGGAACACTACGCAGCAGAATTCAGCCTTGCTTACGACGTTGATGCTTTTGACAATGCGAAGGAAGCGGTCAGGAAGCTGCAGTTTCTGTACAAGGCCAAAACAGAGATAGATGAGCTAATAACCCAGGTAGAAGATGAGTTGATGTAGTTATGGCATTGTTACAGATTTCAGAACCCGGGCAGTCAACGGCACCACATCAGCATCGGTTAGCAGTTGGAATTGATCTGGGGACAACCAATTCATTGGTTGCAACGGTACGTAGTAGTGAGGCTCAAACGCTGCCTGACGAGAATGGCGAGCATATTCTGCCTTCTGTGGTCCATTATCACGAAAACGGCGTCATCGTTGGTAGTGAAGCTGTCGCGCGTGCGGTTTCTGATCCGATGAATACTATTGTTTCAGTGAAACGCTTTATGGGTCGCGGTATCAACGACTTACGTCTGCTTGGAACTAAACTGCCTTATCAGTTCGTCGATAAGGAGAGTGCGGCGCCACGCATTCACACCACAGGTGCGGATGTTAGCGCGATCGAAGTGTCGGCCGAAATTCTGAAAGTGCTAAAAAATAGGGCGGTTGAATCACTCGGTGGTGAATTACAGGGCGCCGTAATTACCGTCCCGGCGTATTTTGATGAGGCGCAGAGGCAAGCCACTAAGGATGCTGCAAGTCTTGCCGGTTTGAATGTTCTGCGATTGTTGAACGAGCCGACGGCAGCTGCGGTTGCTTATGGATTGGACTCGGGTCAGGAAGGCGTCATCGCCGTTTTCGACCTTGGCGGTGGAACATTTGATGTTTCTATTCTACGCCTGAACCATGGTGTATTCGAGGTGCTTGCTACCGGTGGCGATAGCGCTCTCGGTGGTGACGATTTTGACCATGTCATCGCTGAATGGATTCTGCAACAAGCAAAGCATCACAGTGATCCTGAGCCCGGTTTGGTCAGAACCTTGATGCTGGTGTCTAGAAAAGCCAAGGAAGAACTGACCGAGACAACGCAGGCCAACATCAATATTCATACAGAACATTTGCAGTGGCTTGGTAGCCTGTCACGAGATCAGATGAACGCTCTAATCGAGCCGTTTGTGCGCAAGACATTGATGTCTTGTCGGCGCGCTTTGCGTGATGCCGGTATTAACAGTCAAGATATCTTAGAGGTTGTCATGGTTGGCGGAAGTACGCGTGTGCCATACGTGCGCAACAAGGTTGGCGAGTTTTTCGAACGCGAGCCCTTGGTTAGCATTGACCCGGACCAGGTTGTTGCTATCGGTGCGGCATTGCAGGCAGATGTGCTGGTAGGTAACAAATCTGATGCGGACATGCTGCTGTTGGACGTTATACCCTTGTCACTTGGCATTGAAACAATGGGCGGCTTGGCAGAAAAAATCATCCAGCGTAATACGCCTATTCCGGTTTCTCGTGCACAGGAGTTCACCACGTATAAAGATGGTCAGACCGCCATGGCGCTGCATGTTGTTCAGGGTGAACGCGAGTTGGTGTCAGATTGTCGTTCACTTGCGCATTTCGAATTGCGTGGATTTCCCCCGCAGGTCGCCGGGGCCGCACGCATACGCGTGACCTTTCAGGTTGATGCAGATGGGCTACTGAGCGTCCATGCGCGCGAACAGAACAGTGGTACCGAAGCTAGTGTCGATGTTAAGCCATCCTATGGACTGACAGATGAAGAAATCGAAACCATGCTTCGCGCTTCAATTGACTACGCTGAGGAAGACATGCAGGCCAGGGGTTTGCGTGAAGAGCAGGTTGAAGCACAACGCGTAGTCGAAGCGCTTGATTCGGCGATTAATGCCGATGGCGAGCTACTAAGCGATGAAGAAAAACAAAAGATTGCCCAGGCTCGCGACAAACTGATCGAGGCTGCAAACGGTGATGATGGCGAAACCATCAAACACGCGATCAACGAGCTCGAAGCCGTATGTGAAGATTTTGTTGCCCGTCGCATGAACACAAGTATCCGCAACGCCATGAAAGGTCACTCGATCGACGAATATGCTGCCGAGGATAAGTAGCGCACCGATGAGAAATAGTAAAATGAGTTGGGGAAGGTACAGATGCCGCAGTTAGTGTTTTTGCCGCATGAAGAATTGTGTCCGGAGGGATTGGTCATAGAGGCTGACAGGGGTATGACTATCTGTGATGCCGCACTGGAAAATGGAATAGAGATCGAACATGCTTGTGAAAAATCATGTGCGTGTACTACCTGCCATGTCTATATCCGGGAAGGGATGGATTCTCTAAACGAAAATAGCGATGATGAAGACGACATGCTGGACAAAGCTTGGGGCCTGGAACCGGATTCCCGCCTGAGTTGCCAGGCCAAAGTCGGCGATCAGGACCTCGTCATAGAAATACCGAAATATACAATCAATATGGTTTCCGAAAACCACTAAAACGGGTGTTTTTCCCACTTAAGGAAGCTCTGATTAATTCCATCCAGGAATTATCAAATCACGAAAAATAAAAATGCGATTTTTATTTTTCTTCATGTCCAATCACATATGTGATTGGACATGGCGGCACATTCATGTGCCGCACGGAAACTCTGAATAAATCAGAGTTTCCTAAACTCGAGAAAATAGCGATTCGTGATTGCCAATTCTCGCAACGGCGTATTGACATAAACTGGTTCTGTTACACGCATATCGATAAGGCGCGTCAGGCGATGGCATCGTTGCACGACTGTACATACCAATCATGCCGATGCATGCCAGATGCGGTCACGTTCGTGTTTGGATCATGGCCTAAACAGGCATGACGATGTCTGTCAGATTCAATTCTGACTTTTTCACACAATATGAGGGCGAGCTGATGGGGCTGAAATGGGTTGATTCACTGGATATTGCGATTGAGTTGAACGAGAAATACCCAGAAACGGATCCAATGCGGGTCAATTTTGTCGACTTACGTCAGTGGGTACTTGAACTAGATGAGTTTGATGATGAACCCGAGCATTCTGGGGAACGCATTCTCGAAGCGATTCAAATGGCCTGGATTGAGGAAAAGGATTGACGCGAATAACTCGGCCAAGAAAGCTGCATCATTCGACGTCCGCCTTCGTACAACACTCGGGCTAGACCCAATCCATCGAAGCCGGTGGTAGTCAAGTGAATTATTCCATCAAATCCTTTCTAAACAGGTAAAACCCGCGTAAAATCGCGACCTTATCGAATATACTTGTTACCTGATGAGATCATCACAAGACGAAGGCGTTGTCGCCAAGCTTAATCTGCTAGGCCTTGACCGGCAGGGCTTGATAGCTTATTTCGCCGCACTTGGAGAAAAGCCGTTCAGGGCCGGCCAGGTCTTGCAGTGGGTACATCAAAAAGCGGTCACGGATTATCAGCTGATGACCAATATTTCGCAGGCCTTGCGTGACCAGCTGCAGGAAGATACCCGGATTCACTTGCCGGAGCTTGTGTTCGATGCAACATCGTCCGATGGAACCCGCAAATGGTTGTTGCAACTAGACGATGGCAATCGCATCGAAACCGTCTATATTCCAGAGACTGATCGTGGCACTCTCTGCGTATCGTCGCAGGTGGGTTGTGCACTGGACTGCAGTTTTTGCTCGACAGGTCGTCGTGGTTTCAATCGCAATTTAACGGCAGCAGAAATTATTGCCCAGGTGTGGTTGGCGACACGACTGATCGATGAAGAGAAAAAACCGGGGCGAAAAGTCACTAATATCGTATTGATGGGTATGGGTGAACCGTTGCTGAATTTTGACAATGTGGTCGCTGCAGTACGTATCATGATGGACGATTTTGCTTACGGCTTGAGTAAACGCCGAGTAACGATCAGTACTGCCGGTGTGGTACCGGCGATCGACCGTCTGGGCGATATACTTGACATGCGACTAGCGGTGTCTCTCCATGCCCCTGACGATAAGTTACGTGACAGTTTGGTGCCGTTGAACAGGAAATATCCAATAGCTGAGCTGATGGCGGCATGTCGACGCTTTATCAGCAAACAAAACACCCGAAGTAGAATTACTTTTGAGTATGTCTTACTGGACGGAGTGAATGACTCTGACCAGCACGCGCGTAAGCTAGTCAAACTGGTTAAAGGAATACCAACCTTGGTTAATTTAATACCCTTCAATCCGTTCCCTGATTCGGGTTACAAGACCTCGCCAAAACAGAGCGTCGAACGATTCAACAGGATTCTGTTTGATGCAGGCATTACCACAGTCGTACGTCGCACACGGGGAGAAGACATCGATGCGGCTTGCGGGCAACTGATCGGTAGGATAGAAGATAGAAGCCGACGTTATCGGCGATTTGAACAACCCAGAATCGGAATGCAAACATGAAATTTTTCGTCCGGATCATACTAATAATAACAATTGCCGGATTGTCAGCTTGCTCGAGCAAAGAAGAGATGATCGTTGACAAGAAGGTGTCGGAGCCTGACCTCGAGCAAGCATCGGCACTCAATGTTCAGCTCGCGCTCGGCTACATCGAGAGGCAACAACTCAGTGTAGCGCAGCAAAAATTGGAAAAGGCCATTGAGCAGGATTCGGATAACGTTGATGCGTACACAACGATGGCTTATATGAAACGAATTATCAATGAATTTGACGAGGCGGAAGACTATTACCTCAAGGCACTCGATATCGATTCGTCTGATCCGAACATACATAACAACTACGGCGGATTGTTGTGCCAGATGGGCCGATACGATGATGCGTTAGACGAGATTAAGCTTGCTTACGAGAATCCGTTCTACGAGAGCCCATACCTGGCCTTTACCAATGCCGGCACCTGTTTGTTGAAAAAAGGAGACTATAGGCAGGCGGAGCAAATGCTACGTAAGGCCTTGCGTGACCAACCTAAGTTTGCAGATGCGCTTCTATCCATGGCCGAAATTGGCGTTAACACAGAAAAATACCTGATGGCCAGGGCATACATCCAGCGATATCACGCTGTTGCTGACACCAGTGCAGAGAGCCTGTGGATACAGATTCAGGCTGAAAAGGCGTTGGGATCGCAAGATCATTATCTAAAATATGCAACGCAATTGTTAAGGCAGTACCCTGATTCTGACGAAGCCGGCATGCTTGAGGAAATGAGGCGTAATGAGCGAATCCTACAATAGTGAACTAGAGACACAGGAACCTGCGGCATTTGGTCTGCAGTTGATGGTGGCGCGTGAAAAAGCCGGTATGACGATTGATGAGGCTGCCAGGGCCTTAAACCTTCAAGAGGGTGTCGTTGAGGCAATCGAAGGTTCTGATTTTGATAAACTGCCGCCGATGGCCTTTGTACAGGGTTACGTCCGCAACTACGCTAGATTACTGGACTTGTCAGAAGAAGGCTTAGTCAGGGATTTAGAGAAGGAGCTACCACGTAATTTCGATACAGAATTGCAGCCGAGATCATTCCTTCCCGATGAAGCCGATAGCCAAACGCCGGTAATCAAGTTTATTTCTATGCTGATCGTCGTATCAGCAGTTATCGTGTTCATCTATGCAATCTATAGCTACTACATAGAAAAATCGGAAACTTTAGAACAGGGCAAGCTATCAGAACAGGCTGAAGTGCCTCAGCCTCAAACTGAAGTGTCCCTGGTGCGGCCGCAACTTGAAATCGAAGAGGATCAGGCCTTGGTCGATGAGTTCCTGCCGTCGAGCAGCGAGGTCGATACACTCGAATACGAGGCCAGTGAAGGCGATGAAACATTAGCGGAATCAACTACAGAAGTTGAGGAATTGCCTCAACAAGAAACCGAGGCTGAAATTGCCGACATAAGCACGGCTGAATCCGCCAGTGAGCCAGCTGACGAAACGTTGATGCCGGTTCCAACCGTGACGCCGATCACCGGTGGTGATGTTCTGAGTGTGAGTGCAGAGCAGGAGTGCTGGGCTGAAATCATCGATGCCAACGATATTCGGCTGTTTTATGGCATGATCAAGCCGGCTAACGATCTCAGGCTGACGGGCCAGGCACCATTTGATGTTTTTTTGGGTAATGCGCCCGTGGTCAGTCTGAGCCTGAACGACATCGATATCGATATGGCAAAATACATTCGGTGGAATAATATTGCGCAATTCAAGGTCTCGGTCGAGGATGGCCAGCTACGCTTCGATTAACAGTTGACTCCCCTTATGTCAAAAACCATTCAGTCCATTCGTGGAATGCACGATGTGCTGCCCGACGAATCACACCACTGGCAGGCTTTTGAAGAGGTCGTTCGAAGCCTGATGTCCAGGTATGGCTATCGTGAAATACGTATGCCTGCGGTCGAGTCTACGGATTTGTTCAGTCGCTCCATTGGAGAAGTGACCGACATCGTCGAAAAAGAAATGTACACTTTCGACGATCGTAATGGCGACATGTTGACCTTGCGTCCGGAAGGCACCGCCGGCTGTGTTCGGGCAGGTATTCAGCATGGAATTCTGCATAATCAGGTTCAGCGGCTCTGGTATATGGGGCCGATGTTTCGTCATGAACGCCCACAAAAAGGGCGTTATCGTCAGTTCCACCAATTTGGCGTGGAAAGCTTTGGAATCGCTGATCCGGATCTAGATGCCGAACTCATCATTTTGGGTGCGCGCATGTGGAAATCACTCCAGCTCAATGATATCAGGCTCGAGTTGAATACCTTGGGTAGCAACCAAGCACGAACGGAATATCGTGCAGTCTTGGTTGACTACCTGACTGAGCACCGGGACCGGCTGGATGATGACAGTCTGCGCAGGCTCGACGGCAATCCGCTGCGAATTCTCGACAGCAAGAATCCTGCGATGAAGCAAGTGATCGAAGGCGCGCCGTCATTGATGGATCATCTGGATACGGCGTCAGTCGAGCATTTTGAGCAGCTAAAGTTGTACCTGGATGATGCCGGTATCGAATATACCGTCAATCCGAGGCTGGTCCGTGGCTTGGACTATTACTGTAAAACCGTATTCGAGTGGGTGACAGATCAGCTGGGTGCACAGGGCACAGTATGTGCCGGCGGGCGCTATGATGGTTTAGTAGAGCAACTCGGTGGTCGCCCAACAGCCGCCGCCGGCTTTGCACTGGGTATTGAGCGTCTGCTGGCGCTGCGCCAGGCAATGAATATACCAATTCCACACGATCATCCCGATATTTATCTGCTGTTACAGGGCGAATCGAGTTCGCGTAAAGGCTTGTTGCTGGCTGAGAAGCTGCGCGATGAGAACCCTCGGCTCAAGATACTGTCGAATTGCGGCGGTGGATCATTTAAAAGCCAGATGAAAAAAGCCGATAAATCAGGTGCGCTGATCGCGCTCATTCTGGGCCAACAAGAAATCGCTGATGACACCGTGACTGTGAAGTTTTTGCGTGAACGGAGAGATCAGCAAACCATCAGCCAGAATGGTTTGAACGAGTTTATTAAGCAATATCAGGTGTAAACGATGGAAGAATTTGAATCTGAAGATCAACAGGTCGAAGCAATTAAGAAATGGTGGAAAGAGAACGGTGCCTCATTGGTGTTAGGCTTGGGTATAGGCATCGCTGCCTTGCTTGGTTGGCGTGAATATCTGGCATATCAGACTGAACATTCGGCGGAGGCGAGCGATTTATTCGAGGCGGTGCAAACACAGATTGCCAATGAGATGCTTGACGCTACCCATATCAGCAAGGCTGATCTGATCAGAAACGAGTATGAGGATACGCCCTACGCTGCGCTGGTATCACTCCTCCAGGCAAGTCACGAATATGACAGCGGCAATACCGAATCCGCGCTGACGCATCTCAGATGGGCCATCGAGAATTCGAGTGAAACTGATGTCAAGTATGTTGCGAGTCTAAGACTCGCACGACTTCTGATTGCAGAACAGCAGTATGATCAAGCCGAAGCGATCCTGCTGGCAGACCATCCGGCAGGATTCAATGTCGGTTATGAGGAGTTGAAGGGCGATTTGTATGTGGCTAAAGGTGAGATTGCCATGGCGAGAGTTGCCTATGACAAGGCGATCAATGCGGCAGCGGGCGGTGCCAGTCGCTGGTTAAGATTAAAACGACAGGATCTGGGCAGTGCTGATCTGGAAAATTCCTGAGCCGCATGAGCGTCAGTCGATCAATCGTCTTGCTGATCAGTGTGCTGTTAATCGGTGCCTGTGGCGATGAAGATAATGCCGAGCCGCCCGCAGAACTGACGGCATTTGAGCAAACGCATTTTCTGGCACTGGAGTGGTCTGTTTCTACCGATGATGACATCGGACAACAATATATCCGTATCGAACCTCTGCTGCTAAAAGATCGTATCGTCACTGCCGGTCGCAACGGGACATTGAACGTGTACACGCTCGATGATGGCGACGAGCTTGCCAGTATCACGCTTGACATAGCACTAAGTGGGGGTGTGGGAGGTACGGAGGATATCTGGCTGGTTGGCAGCCGGAACGGTGAACTCGTCGCGATCAGTGGGGAAAGCAACGACATTTTGTGGCGAACGGCTGTACCCAGTGAGATCCTGGCTCGACCCGTGGTCTACAATCGCAAGATTGCACTCGTACGCACAGCAGATGGCCAGATTCTGGGTATCGACATTAAAAGCGGTAAGATCAACTGGAATTACAGTAGAACGATTCCTGCGCTAACACTCCGTGGTAGCAGTTCTCCAATACTTTCTCGAAGTCACTTCTATACGGGGCTGGAAAGTGGCCGTTTAATTGCCGTTTCTCCCATTGACGGTGAAGTCATTTGGGACGTCGCCTTGGCCGTTCCTCAAGGTCGCTCCGAGATACAACGCTTGGTCGACATCGATGGCAGCGCCGAACTGTACGGTCGTATACTTTATGCCGTTAGCTATCATGGGCGTATTGGTGCGATCGATGTCACCCGCGGCCAGTTTTTATGGGCACGGTCATTCTCTAGCAATACCGGTGTCAGTGTTGGAACAGACGCCGTATTTAGCAGCGATGATCGCAGTCATGTATGGGCGTTGGATCGAAACAACGGTGCGACACTATGGAAGCAGGATAAATTGCAGGCACGCGGCGTGACCCGACCGGTGATCTTTCAGGATTACGTGGTCGTTGGCGATGCTCTAGGCTACCTTCACGTCATGTCGCGTTTTGACGGTCGTTTTGTTGCGCGCATCCAGGTTGATTCAGAGGGCATCCTCGTCCCTCCGATTGTGGACGGCGATAGATTGCTGGTGTTGTCGCGTGATGGCAACCTGGCGGCTTACACCCTGAAGGAAGCGGCAATGTACACCGATGAAGAACTGTTTGACTAATCCGTATTTCTCATCTAGCGACGTAGAATACTGACAGGGTATTGAATTACTGGAGAAAAGCTAGGATGATCAAAGATAAAGTGTATTATTCAAGCATGCCTATCACGGTTCAGGCGGACTCCGTCCGGCGCCTGCTCCCGTGATCCTGGTGAGAGATGCGGGCTAACGAACACAATGCCCGCCTGGTGCCGTTCTGATGAAACCCGTTATAGCAATCGTTGGTCGTCCAAATGTCGGTAAATCCACATTATTCAATGTTCTAACCCAGAGTCGCGACGCACTCGTTGCTGATTATCCTGGGCTTACCCGTGATCGTAAGTACGGTCACGGCACTTTCGATGATAGCCAATTTATCGTGGTTGATACTGGCGGTCTAAGTGGTGATAGTGAGCAACTGGATCAGCATATGGCGGCACAAACACGTTATGCAGTCAACGAATCCAGTGTCGTGCTCTTTCTTGTCGATGCTCGCGACGGTTTGACCGCAGCCGATGAAGACATTGCGTCACAACTTCGGCGCAGCGGAAAAAAAGTCTTACTGGTGGTGAACAAAACAGATGGGATCAATGCAGACTTGGTCATCAGTGAGTTTTATGCTCTAGGCTTGGGGGATCCCATTAGAATCGCTGCAGCGCACAATCGTGGTATAAAATCACTATTAGACACAGTGCTCGCACCACTCACCGAGGAGCAGGTCGAAACCGATCAAGAACATGGTATAAAGGTGGCATTTGTGGGCAGACCTAACGTCGGTAAATCCACGCTTGTTAACCGAGTCCTTGGCGAGGACCGCGTGGTTGTATTTGACATGCCGGGGACGACACGCGACAGTATTTACATACCGTTTGAGCGTGATAACAAACGCTACACCTTAATCGATACCGCTGGGGTACGCAGGCGTCGTTCGGTTAGCGAGGCTGTTGAGAAATTCAGTGTAATCAAAACCATGCAAGCGATAGAAGAGTCTCACGTTGTGGTCATGATGATGGACGCACAAAAAGAGATTGCCGATCAGGATTTACATTTACTTGGATTTATTCTTGAAGCAGGTCGCGCACTCGTGCTGGTAATCAATAAGTGGGATGGTCTGGATGATTATCAGAAAGACCGAATCAAGGCTGATGTTGACCAACAGTTATCATTTATCCGATATGCAGAAACTTATTATGTATCTGCACTGCATGGATCGAATGTCGGAAGGCTATATGCAGCGATCAACCGTGCCTACGAATCGGCCACCCGTAATCTGTCAACCGCCAGACTGACACGCATACTCGAACAGGCAATAGCCGCACACCCACCGCCACTGATACGTGGTCGTCGACTCAAGTTGCGCTATGCCCATCAAGGAGGCGTCAATCCTCCGCGTATCATCATTCATGGTAACCAAACCGAGCAGGTGCCGGCAAGCTATCAGCGATACCTGACCAATTTTTTTATTGAGGCGATAAACGTGGTGGGAACGCCGGTTAAGATCGAGTTCAAAACCGGCGCCAATCCCTTTGCAGACCGCAAAAACAAGCTTTCTAAACGCCAGCAGTTTAGGCGTGCACGCATGATCCAGCATATCAAACGACGAGAGCGCAAGCGTAAGAAGCATTAATTTCCGCTTCTGCAAAGGCTGCTGTCGCTAAGCTGGAAGTTGCATGAAGGATTTGGATTGATGAAATACACCCGTGTATTTCACCCCTTCGGGGTCGCTTTGCGGTCCAAATCCGTTCCAGACGGATTTGTCATAAAGGACCTTGAGGGAGTGGAATAACCGTGTCTATTTCCGGCTGAGCATGTCTGTGCGGATTCAATGATCAGGTGAGGATTCGTCCATCTGATGAGAACACGTGCTGCTACACCTGCGCCTGCTCCCATGATCCTGATGGATATAAATCGTAAAATCAAAAGCATAGCCAAGTTGAGCCTAAAAACCCATACGCTTCGCGCAACATCCGTGCTGCTTCTTCTTGGGTTACGTTTTCGACTACGAGCCTTGCCAAAGCCGGATTATAGGCTACCTTTTGATACAGAGATAAATCCAGTAAATCTTGTAATTGTCGACAAATTCGCCTGTTATTGCGTAGACTTTCAGCTTCTGACTGTGCCAGAATTAATTTATCCAGACTGAAATCGAGTTAACAACAATTAATAATACCTTGAAACGATTAATGTCCATAGCAGGGAATGCGTCTTGATAATGAAGGAACAGAATGAAACCCACCAGCAATCAATATTTGATACTACCGGGCTGCTTCCGGCAAAGAGCTGGAAAGTAGCAATTTTACACATCGCCATTCTTATTGCAGTTGTCTTTGTAACGGAGGTTTCCAAAGCGCGCGCAGATATGGTTTTTGACTTTCAAATGAAGCTTGCGCAGAAAGGCAATGCCGAAGCACAGCTCATGGTGGGGGAAATGTATGAGACCGGGCGAGGTGTCGAAAGGAACATGGAACAGGCGATCAGCTGGATCAGCAAGGCTGCCGAGCAAGGTAACAAAGCGGCTGGCTATAAGTTGCTTTACTACGATCTGGAGAAACATGGCGTGATAGCGGACAACAAGGAACAGCTCGACGAATTGGTCGGTGCTGCCAATGCAGGTGATGGTCACGCACAATATTATTTTGGTTTGATGCATACACGTGGTGTCGGCATGCGTAAAAATAATAAGCAGGCATTGAATTGGCTAAGTAGAGCCTCACTGCAGGGCATTACCGTAGCTGAAGATGAAATAATGCGAATCAATGAGGTGCGAGACAGCCCAAAGCACCATCAACTCAATTAAAGCAGCAGGTCAATACCAAGCCCGCCGCCCAGACCGGGGTCAAACAACAACAGCCGCAGAAAGTACTTACGCAGAACAACAAAAATCACATGAATAGGCCTTTGCAAGCAGCAACAAAACGGGGCCATAACAGAGCCATCCCAACGACGAGAAGCTGAGCGCAAGCTTCCACCTTTCTCTCCCTGACTTCTGACAGGGAACATGCATCCGCGAATAACGCCAATAACGCAAAAAAGAGCCTGTGTTTTTATGTCGCTTATTTGCGTGCTTTGCGTTATTTGCGGACATAGTCATCATGATCTGTTGGCGTAGTGGCAGTGCCCAATCGCAAATACCATCATGTGTCGAAGAATTAGCTAACAGATACAGCGATGACAGCATGGGCCGAATATGTATAGAGAAAGTGCCATCCGGCGCAGATCTTGACTTCGCCGGCAGCAGTGGCCGGGGCCGGGGCCGGACTATCTACACGGTCTCGTTTATAATCGGCTGATTTCAATTGGCGTCTGTATTTAACCAGTGACTAAAAGAAAGTCCAGAAAAACACCTGCACGCAGGAGATCGAAACCTGCGCCGCGAAAAAAACGCAAACAACGTTCTCGCGGTGTCAAGCATTTACCGATAAAACGTGGGCTGGGCTGGGCTGTCGTTGCTTTGCTCTTAGTATCAACACTATACGTACTCTGGCTTGATTTCGTTGTCGTCGATCGTTTTACCGGCCGTGTATGGTCAATTCCAGCCAGAGTGTATGCCCGACCGTTGGAACTCTATGTGGGCAAAAAAATAACCGTTGATGAGCTGCTCTTCGAGTTGAATAGGCTAGATTATCAGAGCATCCGTCAGGCCCCCACCAGGCCGGGGCGCTTCCACCACTGGGGCAGGCATTTTGAAATCAAAACCAGAGCGTTTAGATTTTGGGACGGTGATGAGCACAGCAAGGACGTACGTATCGATATTAGTAGCGGCAAAATCTCGGCTCTGTTCGATGTAAATAGCAAAAAAGCATTGCCATTGATAAGACTTGATCCGGTCTATATCACAGGAATTTTTCCCGCTCACGGCGAAGACAGAGTTCTGTTACAACTCGATGTTGTGCCTGAAGTCTTCAAGCAAATGCTCGTCGTGGTTGAAGACCGGCGCTTTTATCAACATCGCGGCATTGATTTGCGTTCGATCGCTAGAGCCTTGATCGCAAATATCAAAGCGGGACGAACCGTTCAAGGCGGCAGTACAATCACCCAGCAGCTGGTAAAGAACATGTTTCTGACGCCAGACCGCAGTTTGTGGCGCAAGCTAAACGAAGCGATAATGGCCGTCCTGTTGGAGCTGCATTACGATAAGGACCAGATCCTCGAGACATACCTGAATGAAGTGTACCTGGGACAGGATGCAGAACGTGCGATACATGGTTTTGGTCTCGCCAGCGTTTTCTATTTTGGTAAGTCACTGGATGAACTCGATCTTGATCAGATGGCGGTCTTGATTGGTATGGTCAAGGGCGCTTCCTATTATAATCCGGTGAGAAATCCGCAACGCGCAACAGAACGGCGTAATGTTGTCATCGATGCCGTCGAGATGCATGGATTGTTATCCAAAGCACAGGCTGACTTCCAGAAATCTAAGAAACTCGTGGTGACAACAAGGAGCAAGCGTGCGCTGTATCCCGCGTTTGTCAATCTGGTGCAGCGCCAGTTGACGCGTGACTACGATGCTGAGGATCTGAAGACAGAAGGTCTGCAGATTTTTACTACCTTGGACCCGTTTATCCAGCATGTTACCGAGCAATCGATTCGCTCAACGGTGCCGACGCTGGAACGGAAAAGCGATGATCTGCAAGCGGCTGCCATCGTCACTTCCGTCGACAGTGGCGAAGTGCTCGCGATTGCGGGGGACAGGAATCCTTCCTATGCCGGCTTCAACCGTGCACTGGATGCACGGCGGCATATTGGTTCGTTGATGAAACCGGTTATCTATCTGACAGCCGTTAAACAAACGGGCAAATATACACTGGCTTCGCTATTATCTGATACACGTTTACGCGTTGAAGGCGAAGACAAGAAAGTTTGGGAACCCGAAAACTTTGACAAAAAGTATCACGGTGATGTGATCATGTACGAAGCATTATTGAAATCGTACAATATCCCTGCTGCCAGGCTCGGACTCGAATTAGGTTTGTCGAGTATCACTGAAACCATGCGGCAATTGGGCAGTAATACCGTGCTGCCTCCATACCCGTCGATCACCCTCGGGGCGATTGATCTGTCGCCTTTCGAGATCGCGTCTATCTATCAGACCTTCGCGGCCAATGGTTTTCACAGCCCGTTACGCAGTGTTCGTGCCGTTCTCGACAGTCAAGGGCAGCCGTTGAAACGTTACCAGCTCGATGTCAAACGCGAGACCGATCCGGCTGCTATCGCGCTGATCAATTTTGTACTGCATAGAGTAACGCAGTCTGGAACAGCCGCGGGCTTGTCAGAAGCACTCGGTATCGATGTGGCGGGCAAGACAGGCACTTCCGATGAGCTCTACGACAGCTGGTTTGCCGGCTTTTCCAGCGACAAGGTGGCCGTTGTTTGGTTGGGTTTCGATGACCAACGGCCTACCGGACTGACTGGGGCTAGCGGCGCCATGCGGGTTTGGAGGCGCATTTTTAACGGTATTTCGACCGTGCCTTTCAAACACCAAATGCCGGATGAGATACGGCATGTCTGGATCGACCAGGCAACCGGACTGCTCAGCGATAAGCGCTGTGAAAATGCGATAGAATTGCCTTTTATCGTAGGTACAGAACCGACCGAGTCCGCTGGCTGCGAATCCAAATCACCATTGGACTGGCTAAAGAAGATATTCAAGTAATGTTTAAACCGCATTTCTCACCGGGTGGCGCAGGATGCTGATTAAGCGTTTTTTTTGGAGACAATCTAGAATGTTCGAAAACACAACGTGTCGTTCACGTATGCCTGTCTCGGTTCAGGCCAGTCTTCGTTTGCGCAAAATCGTAGGGTGCGCCGTGCGCACCAGAAGAGGCCGCCAAACTGAAGATTTGAGGTGCGCACGGCGCACCCTACGGCCTCTTTACCCAGGCAGTTGCTATGGCTACGCTTTTCGCTCCAGAGCGGCTCTTATTCCTACGCCTGCTCCCGTGCTCCTGGTAAGGCATGCGGGTTAAACGGTTAACTCTCGCCGTTCTGATGATGCCGCTGCTGATGCAGGCGGCATGTACCTCTGGTGGTTATCAGCGGACAGAGTCGGACCAGCTATCAGAAAAAGCGACCACGCTGGCGATGGCTAGCCAAACCTGGCAGCGGACATCCGCTTCAGCATTGCCTGCAGTTGAGGATTTGGTCCAGCGGGCCGATGCGCAGATCGCATTGCGTAATCTCGACGTCGCTTCGGAAAAGATCGAACGTGCATTGCGCATTTCACCTGATTATGCACCCGCGTGGAGCCGAATGGCTCACATTGCGCTGAATGAGGCAGATCCCGCGCGTGCAATCCAGATGGCCAAGCGCAGTAACAGTCATGCTGGTAACGCGATCGAGTTGAAATTACTCAATTGGCAGTACATACGCGAAGCGAGTCAAATGCTGGGTGACGTCGATGGCGTCCTCAATGCGGAAAAGTCGATCAAGATCCTAAATAGCCTCTAGCCCGAATGTTGCACGATACATGAAACTACCCTCTGAGATCCTTGATGAGAACGGGCCCTTGACAGCCATGATCGATGGCTATCAAGTGCGTGTGAATCAGCAAGACTTGAGTACCGCTATCTTCGACTCGATAACAAACAACCAGGTGCTGATCGCTGAGGCGGGTACAGGCATCGGTAAAACCTTTGCTTATCTGATACCCGCGATGCTATCTGCAAAAAAAGTCATTATCTCGACGGGCACCAAGCATCTACAAGATCAACTGTATAAATCGGACTTGCCAATCGTTTTTAAAGCGTTGGATTTACCCGTTAAATCCGCCTTATTGAAAGGCAGGGCAAATTACCTCTGTATTCATCGACTGGATATCGCGCCGCATCTGGGTTTCGTTAATAAAACGATGCAGCATGAATTACAAAATATCCGTGAGTGGTCCAAGGTCACTCAGACTGGCGATATAGCTGAAATCGACAGCATTGCGGAAGATTCCATGGTCTGGCCAATGGTCACTTCGACAATCGAGAATTGTCTTGGTGGTGAATGTGATCACTGGCATGACTGCCATCTAGTCATAGCCAGAAAACAGGCGCAGGAAGCCGACCTGCTCGTAATCAACCATCATCTGTTGCTGGCTGATATGACACTAAAGCAGGATAGTTTTGCTGAACTTCTACCAGGCGCGGAAGTGTTCATCGTGGATGAAGCGCATCAATTGCACGAGCTGGCATCGAGATTCTTCGGACGTTCAGCCAGCAGTCGGCAGCTGATCGGTCTGGCGAAAGACTGTATTGCCGAACAGCTGAATACAGCGGCAGACATGGCTGAGATTCGTGAATATGCCGATGCCCTGGAAAGTCGCGTGGCTGATTTTCGGTTGTCACTCGGGGAGGCCGGACAGAGACAAGCCTGGACACAGATCAGTCATAAGCCACAAGTTAATCAGGCGCTTGCCGCATTAATCCAGGCATTGGATGAAATGTCCGAGCTATTAGAGGTAGCAGCGGAACGAAGCCGGGGCTTGGATCAGTGTCATCAGCGCTGTGTGTTGTTGTCTCAAACCCTGGATTTGTTCACTAACAAGCAGCCAGTGACGACCGCTGATGATAGTGTCGACAATGATAGGCCGCAATCGGTGCTATGGTTCGAATCGTGGTCTCGCAGTTTTATGTTACACGCCACACCCATCGATGTCTCTCACCTGTTCCGCCAGCACGCCGATGATTTTTCGGCAGCATGGTTGTTTACTTCGGCCACGCTGCAGGTGAACAATGACTTTGGCCACTTTGCCAATGGGCTCGGTATTCGTGACTATCGCTGTGGCATCTGGGAAAGCCCGTTCGACTATCGGCAACAGAGTTTGCTTTACCTCCCCGAAGGCATGCCTGAACCATCGGCGTCTAGCTTTAACCAACGGTTGATTGAGAATGCCAGGCCCGTGATTGAGTCGAGTAAAGGGCGCGCCTTTGTGCTGTTTACGAGCTATAAAGCAATGCACGCGGCTAGAGCGTTACTCGAGGATACGATCGAATTCCCGATACTGATGCAGGGTGAATACCCCAAGCATCAACTACTGGAACGATTTCGCGATGCTGGCAATGCTGTATTGCTGGGAACGGCCAGTTTTTGGGAGGGTGTCGATGTACGCGGACAGGCGCTATCGTGTGTCGTCATCGACAAGCTGCCATTTGCATCACCGGGTGATCCGGTTATGCAGGCACGCATCAATGCGATACGCAGCGACGGTGGACAACCCTTCATCGACTATCAGTTGCCTCGTGCAGTGATTGCACTCAAGCAGGGTGTCGGCCGGCTGATTCGAGATATGAATGACTTTGGCGTGGTAATGATTGGCGACCCTAGAATCCGACACAAAAGTTACGGCAGAATATTCCTCAACAGCCTGCCGGCTATGCCGGTTACATCGCAACTTGGCGATGTTGAACAGTTCTATTCAAGTCGAATACAACAGGCCGTGGCATGAAAATACTGGCGCTGGATACTGCGACCGAAGCCTGTTCGGCAGCGCTTTATCTGAACGGTGAGATCAGACAGCTGTATCGTGTCGCACCCAGAGAGCATAGCCACATCATTTTACCGATGATCGATCAGTTATTGGCTGATTCCGGTAACCGGGTTTCGGATTTGGATGCACTCACTTTTGGGCGTGGTCCCGGTTCATTTATGGGGGTACGCATCGCCGCTGGCATCGCCCAGGGCATCGCTTTTGCCTGGGATTTACCGGTGGTACCCATATCCACGCTCGCTGCCATCGCGCAAACCGCTTACGCCGAGACCGGCGCAGGTCGGGTGCTGTCGGCGATCGATGCGCGCTTGAATGAAGTCTACTGGGGTGCCTACAGCTTGTCAGATCAGGATTGCATGCGTATCGTTGGGGAGGAACATGTCTGTGCGCCCACGCAGGTGCCTGGGCCGGAGGGTGGAGGATGGACAGGTGCAGGCAGTGGCTGGAATGCCTACGGTGACGGATTGCGAGCAGCGATGGATAAGGACAGCTTGGTTGGGCAACTGGATAGTTGTTTTCCAACCGCTGAGTCGATCGTCAAGCTGGCTGTGGTGGATTATACCGCAGGCCGCTATCTATCCGCAGCACAAGCCCAACCCATTTATTTGCGCGATAATGTGGCAAAGAAACCGCGCAGGCTACGGTGATGACGTTTAACCCGCATTTCTCAAGCCCTCACTTGATCTTTGAATCCACAAAGCGACCCCATCCAAATCTCTACGTAATCATCTCGACCCCGGGTTAGCAGAAAGGGATACGTCCAATGAAATGTGGATCATCTTCAGGTACAATTCGTTAAACTTCAACCGTCGTAGCAAGTATCAATGGAAGTCAATGTAATCAATAATCTAATCAATGACCTGCGCGAGCGTTCCGAATCGCTTAGGGGGTATCTTTGACTTCAGTAGGCGCAAAGAAGAACTCGAAGAAATAGTCCGCGAGCTCGAGCAGCCTGATGTCTGGAATGACCCAGAGCAAGCTCAGAAAATGGGTCAGGACAGGGCGCGTCTGGAAAAAATAGTCTTCGTGCTCGAGGAGCTCGAGGTAGGCTTGAGCGATGCTGGCGAGCTGCTGAGTATGGCCGTCGAAGAGGCTGATGAAGACAGCGTTGAGGCGGTCAAAGATGACCTAAACGCGCTTCAGGCCAAAGTTGAAGAACTCGAATTCAGACGCATGTTTTCCGGCGAAATGGACGCATGCAATGCCTTTCTGGATGTAACGGCGGGATCCGGCGGGACCGAAGCACAGGATTGGGCCGAGATGCTGTTGCGAATGTACCTGCGCTGGGGTGAAGCACACGGTTTTGAGACCGAGTTGATCGAAGTGTCTGCTGGTGATGTTGCTGGCGTTAAGAGCGCAACGATCCGTTTTGCCGGAGACTACGTCTTTGGTCGTTTGCGTACCGAAACGGGTGTTCATCGTTTGGTGCGTAAATCACCCTTTGACTCCGGTAACAGGCGGCACACGTCGTTTGCAGCGGTGTTTGTTTCGCCCGAAATCGACGATGATATTGAAATCGATATCAATCCTGCGGACCTGCGCATTGATGTCTATCGAGCGAGTGGCGCGGGTGGGCAGCATGTGAACCGTACCGAATCAGCGGTTCGCATAACGCATATGCCCAGCGGCGTGGTCGTGCAATGCCAGAATGACCGTTCGCAGCACAAGAACAAGGCAACTGCGATGAAACAGTTGAAGGCCAAATTATACGAGCTGGAAATGCTCAAACGCAGTGCAGACCAACAAGCGGTGGAGGACACCAAGTCGGACATTGGCTGGGGTAACCAGATACGTTCTTATGTACTCGACCAGTCCCGTGTCAAAGACCTGCGCACCGCTGTTGAAACCGGTAATACCCAGGCTGTACTCGATGGTGGAATCGATTTGTTTATAGAAGCCAGCTTAAAAAGTGGCTTGTAAACGGTCTTTTTTTCCGCTTCAGAGTGGTCTGTTTTGTACTTCGACTGTCGTCGGGCAGACGCCGGCAACAACAGCCGTCCTGACGCTGAATGAATACGCAGAATCTTGCATTAAGTGATTTTGATATGAGTGAAAATACCGAAGCACTAAGCATTGAAGATGAGAACAAATTAATCGCGCAGCGTCGTGAAAAACTCGCGGCGCTGCGTGAGCAGGGCACAGCCTTCCCGAATGACTTCAGGCGTGATTCACTCGCCGCGGGTTTGCATAGTGCCTACCAGGATAAAACAGCAGAAGAGCTTGAAAGCATGCAAGTGCGCGTTTTCGTCGCTGGGCGAATGATGGTAAAGCGCGTGATGGGCAAGGCCAGTTTCACCAAGTTGCAGGATATGTCGGGTCAGATTCAATTGTTTCTGCAGCGCGATAACCTGCCGGAGGGGGTTTACAACGAAGGCTTCAAGAAGTGGGATGTGGGCGATCTGATCGGCGCTGAAGGTGTGATGTTCAGAACAAAGACCGGTGAACTGTCGATTAAAGTCGACAACATTCGGTTATTGACGAAGGCACTTCGTCCGCTACCAGGGAAATTCCACGGACTGACAGATACTGAAATTCGATATCGCCAGCGATATATCGATCTGATCATGAACTGGGACGTTAAGGCAACCTTCATGTTGCGGGCAAAAATTATTGCGTTCATTCGTGAATATTTCGATGCACACGACTTCCTGGAAGTTGAAACGCCGATGATGCAGATTATTCCCGGCGGCGCCGCGGCGAGACCCTTCGAAACCTATCATAATGCGCTCGATCTTGCGATGTACTTGCGTATAGCGCCGGAACTGTATTTAAAACGACTGGTTGTCGGCGGTTTTGAAAAGGTTTTCGAAATTAACCGCAGCTTCCGCAATGAGGGTGTCTCGACCCGGCATAATCCTGAATTCACCATGCTCGAGTTCTATCAGGCTTATGCGGATTATCATGATCTGATGGATTTGACGGAGGATCTGCTGCGTAAGCTCTCATTCGAAGTTCTGGGCAGTGCAATCGTCGAATACCAAGGTGAAGAACACGATTTTGGTCGCACGTTCAGGCGAATGACGGTGTTTGACTCCATTCTCGAACACAACAACGATATAACCGCAGCATCGATATCGAAAACCGGTGCTGCACGCAATGTAGCGGAATCGCTAGATATCCCGATAAAAGCCAACTACGGATTGGGCAAGTTACAGCTGGAGATCTTTGAAAAAACAGTTGAGCACAAACTCAAGGATCCGACCTTTATCATCGAATATCCAAAAGAAGTATCACCGCTTGCCAGATGCAACGACGCCAATCCGTTTGTGACCGATCGCTTTGAGTTATTTGTCGGCGGTCGAGAGATCGCTAATGGATTCTCAGAACTGAATGATCCCGAAGATCAGGCAGAGCGTTTTAGAAAACAGGTTTTGGAAAAAGAGTCGGGCGATGACGAGGCCATGCACTACGATGCCGACTATGTACGGGCATTGGAGCATGGCATGCCACCGACGGCGGGAGAGGGCATCGGTATCGACCGCCTGGTGATGCTGCTGACCAACCAGCCGTCGATTCGCGATGTCATCCTGTTCCCCCACATGCGCCAGGAAGCCGAACCGCAGGATTAACAAGATTTTTTTTACCGCAGAGGCGCGGAGAATGCGCTATGTTTTTGTAGGAGCGACTTTAGTCGCGAACATCTGCAATTCGCGACTAAAGTCGCTCCTACGAAACCTGTCTAATGCGCACTCACCCAGAAATAAACAATTATTTTCCTCTGCGCCTCCGCGCCTTCGCGGTTAGTCTGAACTGCCTACCTGGTCGTCAAACGCATAGGGCAGGTCCAGCACGGTGACGTTCGGGCCATTGGCATCCGCCAGTTTCAACTGACTGTTTTCTGCATCGTTGACCTGAATCACTGCAAGTGCTTCATAGTCGTCATTGGGTGTTCGTTGGGCGCTGATAATGCTGCCAATATCCTGGCTCTCAGTCGACGTCTCAGTCACCAATGCTGTCCCTGCTCCGGGTTGTTCTTGGGCACTGAATTCGATGCGATACATGCGTCGTTTTAATTTACCGAGGTAATGCATCCGCGCTACGATCTCTTGCCCAGGATAACAGCCTTTGCTAAAACTGACGCCGTTTATCAAATGCATATTAGCCATTTGAGGAACATAGGCGTCGATCGTGCTCGCGGTAATCACCGGGATACCCGACTGGATGTTGAGTAGTTCCCAGATGTTCGCGCCGACAGGTGAGGCATGCACGTCGAGGGCTTGCCAGAGTTTCTGCATAGCATGCAGCAGGCCGTAGATCTCGAACCGCGGTGCGGCACCGGCAACTCGGATAATCGTGTAGTCTTGATACTCGATTGCTTCATCGACCTGCTCAGGGAGTGCGCCTACGATGTCTCCGAGGTGCTCGATCATTTTATTGCCGCTCGCACCAATGCCCATCAGGGCATCACTGGCGTCTTCCAGAGTGACTTTCGACCGTAATACGAACATGCGCAGCCTGCTCAGTGCGGCTTCGAGTAGTTCGTAGGGTATTACCAGGTAATAGGTCTGTTCACGTCGGAAAACGCGGAAGTTGCACAACATCCTGCCTTTGGGTGAACACAAGGCACTCAGTTGACTGTAGGTTTCGTCAACCAGCTTGATATCGTTGGTAAACTGGGCTTGCAGGAAGGCTGCTGCATCTTCACCATAGGCAGCGATTATGCCGAAATGTGAAAGGTCACAGAATAGATCGCCGGTGTGTGCGATGCGACGTTCACGCTCAGGATTGCCGAATGATGCAACACTGTCTTGTTCGAATTCGGCTCCGGCATTTTGCAGAAATTCTTTCCATTCGTGTTTCATAGCGATTTACTTGTAGTTGCTGTTGATATCTTAGTAAAACCATTTGACTAATTCATTACAGAATATGTATGGATTTGTCTTGCCTGGCGGGCACGCAACAGTATAGACTCAATTTGTAGAACCGTTCACTATAATAAATGTCGAAGTATCAAATCTCCTCGAATGAGGCTTCGTCAATATAATAACAAAGGACACGTAGTTGACTGATTCTAGACCAGTTTATCTTAACCTGTTCAAAATTCGCCTGCCCATCACAGGTGTCGTATCTTTCGCACACCGGGTTTCCGGTTTTTTACTGTTTCTTGCCATCCCGTTCTCAATTTACATTATCGACCTGACGCTGGCCTCGGAATCCGGATTTGAACGGGCGATGCAGATGATCAAACATCCACTCATGCAAGCCATTCTGCTGTTGCTAGTGTGGTCATTTGTCCATCATTTGCTCGCGGGAATCAGGTACCTCGCTCTCGACTTTGATCTGGGCATTGAAAAAAACAGCTCGAAAATATCGGCGATGATCGTACTTGTCAGCGAGATCAGTATCATCGCCGCGTATATCTGGGGGATCATGCTGTGAGTATGTACGTGCTGCATGGTCTCAGGCCCTGGCTGATTCAACGGATCAGTGCGGTCTATATTTTGATCTATGTCGTCTACCTTGCGTTCAGCATCGCAAGCGCCAGTAATATCGATTTCCAGTCGTGGCGTGTTTGGCTTTTTCATCCGTTCAACACGATTGCTGCCGGCCTTTTCGTGCTCGCACTGTTGATGCACGCATGGATCGGTATTCGTGACATTATCCTCGATTATGTACACAACACGCTGGCGCGTATGACTGCTTTTACACTGGTTATCATTGTGCTCGCGGGCAGCGGCTTGTGGTGTGCAAAGATTCTGTTACTTTCTGTTAGGGCCTATTAACACTATGCGGATACCCATCGACGGCGGCCATTTTTTTGCAGGACAAGGCACACTGAGCGCCGTGTACCTGGGGTACATAAGCGAAAGTGCAACGCGGTCATGCGGAAAAATGGCCCCGTCCCTGCGGGTTGGCCCTCCGCATAGTATTAATAGGCCCTAGGTGAGTGCTGAAAATGCCTGACATACCCCGAAGACAGTTCGATTCACTCATCATTGGTGCTGGCGGTGGCGGTCTGCGCGCTGCTTTGCAATTGTCCAATGCCGATGCCAGCGTTGCTGTGGTATCAAAAGTGTTTCCGACGCGCTCGCATACGGTTGCCGCCCAGGGTGGTATGAATGCGGCTTTGGCCAATGTACTGCCGGATAACTGGCACTGGCACATGTTCGATACCGTCAAGGGAAGCGATTATCTCGGTGACCAGGACGCCATTGAATACATGTGCCGTGCGGCGCCGAAAGCGGTCTATGAATTGGAACATTATGGCGTACCGTTCTCGCGTATGGATAATGGTTCGATTTATCAGCGGCCATTCGGTGGACAGAGTCAGGACTTCGGCGGGGATCAGGCCGCGCGGACCTGCGCCGCAGCTGACCGCACCGGACATGCGATACTGCATAGTTTGTATCAGCAGAATATCCGGGCTAAAACACATTTCTTTGATGAATATTTTGCTGTTGATCTACTGAAGGATCAGCAGGGCAATATCCTCGGCGCGTTGGTATTCAATATACACAATGGCGAGCCGGTTGTGATCGAGGCGAAAACCACGCTGCTGGCCACCGGTGGCGCCGGGCAGATATTCAGAACCACAACCAATGCATTGATCAATACTGGTGACGGTATGAGTATGGCCTTGCGTGCAGGCGTGCCGTTACAGGATATGGAGTTTTTCCAGTTCCATCCCACGGGTATCGCCGGGCGTGGCATGTTGATCACAGAGGGTGCACGCGGCGAAGGCGGTTACCTGATCAACGCAGACGGCGAACGCCTGATGGAACGTTACGCACCAAAAGCGAAGGATCTGGCCAGTCGCGATGTCGTTAGTCGTGCGATTGCGACCGAAGTACGTGAAGGCAGGGGTTGTGGTCCGAACAAGGACCATGTCATGCTCAAACTTGATCATCTCGGTGAGGACGTCATCCAAAAACGCCTGCCTGGAATACGTCAAACATGCATTACATTTATCGGTATTGATCCTGCTAAAGCACCGGTGCCGATTTTCCCGACTGCCCACTACACCATGGGCGGCATTCCAACCAATCGTGACGGCCAGGTCGTCGTTCCGGTGAAAGAAACCCCTGAAGAGCCTGTGCCCGGCCTGTACGCGGCCGGCGAATGCGCTTGCGTTTCCGTTCATGGCGCCAACCGTTTGGGTGGTAACTCGCTACTCGACATCGTGGTCTTTGGTCGAGCTGCGGCCAACCACATTATTGATTACTTGTCAGAAAATCGTTACCACCGGCGTCTAGATAGCGATAGCCTTGAGCCCGCATTGCAACGTATGCAACGCTGGGACAAACGCGCTAATGGTGATGGCGAGTCCGTCAGTGTGCTTCGTGACGAACTCAAGGCGGTAATGGAGAATCACTGCAGTGTGTTCAGAAACGAAGATGTCTTGACAGCTGGCGTCGCCAAAGTGGAAGCGCTGGTCGAGCGTTTTAAAGATGCACGTATCAATGACGACAGTGCCGTATTCAACACCGCGCGCGTTGAGGCGTTGGAACTGGAAAACCTGTTCGGCGTCGCACTGGCGACTATTCATAGTGCGCAGGCACGTAAAGAGAGCAGGGGAGCCCATTCGAGGATCGATTACACTGAACGTGACGACAAGAACTGGATGCGTCACAGCTTGTACTCACTAGAGGTAGGCGTCGATTATAAACCGGTGCGTACCAAGCCCATCAGTGTTGACAGCTTTCCACCCAAGGCCAGGGTTTATTGAGGCTGCGTGAGCAATGATCAGTGAGTTTTACATGGCAGGCTCGGTTCGCTACGACTGTGTAAGCCTGTATCCAGTATTCAGCGAACGTTGGAAGGAGGTCGAGCTGTGAAATTCCGCATCTATCGCTACAATCCCGATGTTGACCAAAAACCCTACATGCAGGACTATGAACTAAACGATGTTGAATCTGGCATGATGTTGCTGGGCGCTTTGTTGAAAATCAAGGATACCATCGACGAGACGCTGAGTTTCCGCCGCTCATGCGGTGAAGGTGTCTGTGGATCCGACAGTATGAATATCAATGGCATCAACGGACTTGCTTGCATCACAGCGGTAGCCGGCCTGAAACAGCCGGTCGAAATTCGGCCGTTACCGGGTTTGCCTGTGATACGGGATCTGATCGTTGATATGGAGCAGTTCTATCAAAATTACCGTGATGTCAAACCGTATCTTGTGGTTGATGATCCCATGCCCGAAGCTGAGTTGGCGCAAACACCGGAGCAGCGAGATAAGCTCGATGGCTTATACGAGTGCATTCTGTGCGCCTGTTGTTCAACACAATGTCCCTCATTCTGGTGGAATCCGGACAAATACCTGGGTCCAGCTGCGTTGTTACAGGCGTCACGTTTTATCGAGGATAGTCGGGATCAGGCGACCGAGGAACGTCTGGCAGCGCTGGAAGGGCCGTTCAAGTTGTTTCGTTGTCACACCATCATGAACTGCGTTCAGGTCTGTCCCAAAGGATTGAATCCAACATTAGCAATCAACAATATCAAGAAGAAGATGGTGAAACGATCGCTATGAGTTCGATTGGGGCCGAATATGGCGAATTAAAGTGGCGCTGTCGCCGCGGTATGCTCGAACTGGATCTGCTGCTCAACCGTTATCTTGACATCAATTACGCTACCATGACTGAAAAACAGGGCGCTATGTTCAGCGAAGTGCTCGAATATCCGGATCAGGTATTATTCGATTTGCTGTTGGGTAATATGCAGTCGAGCAATGTGGACGTGAACCAACTGATCAGCGAGATCCAACGAATTTACCAATCCTGAATGATTCAGATCGGCTAGCCCGCATATCTCACCAGGATCACGGGAGCAGGCGCAGGATTCGTGTTCGTAAGCGCCGCGCTGGAGCGAAAAGCGTAGCAATGGCTACGGTTTGAGTGAAGAGCAAGCTGACGGACACGAAGACCAGCCTGAACCGTGATAGGCATGCTTGAATAACACACTGTATTCTTGATCATCCGAGCTTTTATCCAAAAT
>JABDQW010000075.1 GCA_013042055.1 Gammaproteobacteria bacterium
TGAAGTAAAAAAGGCGGTAACCCGAGGGTTACCGCCCCTGAAACGTTACTCCTGCCTCCATGGCTTATTATTATTTATTTCCTTTGGTCCTGCGTTTTTATTGTTATCCTCCTGCGGAACTCCGCTATTAACCTGCATTTTTCACCAGTAGGATTATTCCCAACTGAGTGTGCCCCCTGTTTGATACTCGGTTACGCGTGTTTCGAAGAAATTTTTCTCTTTCTGCAAGTCTAGTACTTCAGACATCCAAGGGAATGGATTGCCTGCGCCCGAATATTGCTCGGGTAAACCTATTTGTGAGCATCTGCGGTTCGCAATGAACTGCAGGTATTCTTCGAACATTGGCGCGTTCAGGCCGAGTATACCGCGTGGCATCGTGTCCCGTGCGTACTGGGTTTCGAGCTCAACGGCATCACGAATCATGGTAACGGATTCGCGCTGGAATTCTTGAGTCCAAAGTTGTGGATTTTCGATCTTGATCTGATTGATGACATCGATTCCAAAATTCATATGCATAGACTCGTCACGCAAAATATACTGGAACTGTTCTGCGACCCCTGTCATCTTGTTGCGACGTCCCATCGACAATATCTGGGTGAAACCGACGTAGAAAAAGATACCTTCGAAGATAACATAGAAAGCTATCAGTTCACGTAAAAGTTTTTGATCATTCTCGGGCGTGCCAGTATGAAAATTCGGATCAGCCAGATGCTTGGTGAATGGCAGAGCCCATTCGGCTTTGCGGGCAACCGCTGGTAGTTCCCGGTACATGTTGAATATTTCACCTTCATCAAGGCCGAGTGATTCAACAGAGTATTGGTAGGAATGGGTATGCAGCGCCTCTTCAAAGGCTTGGCGCAGTAGGTACTGGCGGCATTCCGGATTGGTAATATGTCTGTAAACTGCTAACACCAGGTTATTCGCGACCAGCGAATCAGCTGTCGAGAAAAAGCCCAGATTTCTTTTAATGATGGTGCGCTCATCATCAGTCAGGCCGTTGGGATCACGCCATAGGGCTAGATCGGCCGCCATGTTGATTTCTTGCGGCATCCAGTGGTTGGCGCAACCATCAAGATATTTCTGCCATGCCCATTCATACTTAAACGGAACCAACTGATTCAGGTCAGCGCGACAATTGATGATTTTTTTATCATCAACCTGAATGCGTTCAGCGCCCATCTCAATATCTTCAAGGCCGGTGCCTGTCAGTTCGGCATCTTCTGTGTCGCTGTTGTATGTTGAGACCGAGACGTCTGCGACAACGCCCACAGTCGATGGTGTGTCGGAAACCGGTAGCACGGGATCGACGACCGGCGCGCTACCTGCTGTTTTCATCAGGGTTTCATTTGGAACCAAACCATCTCCCGCTTGGGGATGGTGCTCGGTTTGTTGTGGCTCGAATCCGAGTTCATTAAATTTTGCTAGTGGATCATCCCAGTTGAGCATTCTTTGTTACCTCATTGTTTTTTTGTTTTTTTCGTTACGTTTAATTGGCCTCACTGTTCAAAATATACGTTTTATTGGCATGCCTCACAGTCCGGATCAAGGATGGAGCATGCTTTTGGCGCCATTGAATCAACAGGTTCTTCAATTGTGCTTTGTACAGCGTTCAATCTGCTGGCACGTTCAGTATCCATCGTTGATTTCTCGACATGGGTTGCGCCCAGAGACCTTAAATAGTAAGTGGTTTTAAGGCCGCGTACCCAAGCCAGCTTATAAAGTGAATCCAGTTTTGCACCGCTGGGTTCGGACATGTACAGGTTCAAAGACTGTCCTTGATCGATCCATTTTTGACGGCGCGCCGCGGCTTCAACTAACCAACGTGGATCAATTTCGAATGCAGTCTGGTAAAGCATTTTCAGATCATCGGGTACACGATCGACCATCTGTACGCTGCCGTCGTAATACTTGAGATCGTTTGCCATGACTTCATCCCACAGACCGCGGTCACGCAATTCTTCTACCAGGTAGGGATTCACAACAGTGAACTCGCCTGACAGATTCGATTTGACAAACAGGTTCTGGTAAGTCGGCTCAATGGACTGGCTGACACCGCAAATGTTGGAAATAGTGGCAGTGGGTGCAATCGCCATGGTATTGGAGTTGCGCATACCGACCGTCTGCACTCTTGCGCGTAATGAATCCCAATCAAAGGTGTGGCTGCGGTCGATGTCGAGATAGCTGCCACGTCCTTCAGCCAGATAATCGATCGAGTCAATCGGAAGAATGCCTTTGCTCCAAAGTGAGTCGTCGAAGCTAGCATAGCGGCCGCGTTCTTCAGCGAGATTAGTCGATGCCTTGATCGCGAAATAGCTGATTGCTTCCATCGTACGGTCGGCGAATTCAACGGCTTCTTCAGATGCATACGGCAGGCGCTGTTTATACAAGGCATCCTGAAAGCCCATCAGTCCCATTCCAACCGGACGGTGTTTCAAATTGGAGTCACGTGCTTGCGTTACACTGTAATAGTTGTAGTCGATGACGTTATCCAGCATGCGCATGGCGGTATCTATCGTGCGCTCGAGCTTCACGGTATCCAGACCATTCTCATTGATATGAGCCGGCAGATTAATTGATCCCAGGTTGCATACAGCGATTTCGGTATCGTTAGTGTGCAGCGTGATCTCGGTACACAGGTTAGAGCTGTGCACAACGCCGACATGCTGGTTGGTGTAACGCAGATTGCACGGGTCCTTGAACGTGATCCAGGGATGGCCTGTCTCGAACAACATGCTCAGCATCTTGCGCCACAAGGTGGTGGCTTTGATGGTCTTGAAGACCTTGATCTCGCCGTTGGCAGCCATTGTCTCATAGATTTTGTAGGCTTTCTCAAACTGCGATCCACTCAGGTCATGCAGATCGGGCACTTCATCGGGTGAAAACAATGTCCAGTCCTGATCTTCTGCAACACGCTTCATGAATAAGTCCGGGATCCAGCTCGCGGTGTTCATGTCATGGGTGCGACGACGATCATCACCCGTGTTCTTGCGTAGATCGAGGAACTCTTCGATATCGATGTGCCAGCTTTCAAGATAGGCACACATGGCACCTTTGCGTTTGCCGCCCTGGTTGACTGCGACCGCAGTATCATTGGCCACCTTGAGGAAAGGAACGACACCCTGTGACTTACCGTTGGTGCCCTTGATATGGGCGCCCATACCACGTACCCGAGTCCAATCATTGCCCAAACCGCCGGCGTATTTTGACAGCATGGCATCATCTTTAATCGCGCCGAAAATTCCGTCGAGATGATCGGGTACTGTTGTCAGGTAGCAGCTAGAGAGCTGGGGACGTAGCGTACCTGAATTGAACAATGTCGGAGTCGAACTCATGAAGTCGAACGATGACAACAGTTTGTAGAACTCGACGGCACGCTCCTCACGGTTTATCTCGTTGATGGCCAGGCCCATGGCAACGCGCATGAAGAATGCCTGCGGCAGTTCAAAACGCACCTTGTTGGAGTGAATGAAATAACGATCATACAGCGTCTGTAACCCTAGATAGGTGAATTGATGATCACGTTCGGCCAGCAAGTGCTTGCCCAGGTTATTGAGATCGTATTCGAGTAAGCGAGGGTCTAGCAGCTCGAGGTCAACGGCGCGTTTGATGTATTTGTCAAAATAATCCGCATACAGGGAGGATATTTCATGCTGGGTTGCATGCATGATTTGGTTGTAGACGAAGCTGAGCGCTTCGGTACGCATATCATCCAGTAGCAGACGAGCAGCGGTATAGGTATAGTCAGGCTGTTTTTCGATCAGTGTACGCGCACTCATGACCAGCATGCGTGACACGTCTTTTTCCGGGACGCCGTCGAAAAGATTGCGCTCGGTGTCATGTAGGATGATATCCGCATCGACATCGTTGAGGTTCCTGCAGGCTTCGTCGATAATGGCCTGTAGGCGGCGTCTGTCCAGCGGTTGTCTGCTGCCGTCAGCCAGTGTGACCTCGATATTGCTTCCGCTGTCGTCGACAACATTCTCGACAACCGCTTCGCTTTGTTGCTGTTGACGGGCGCGGGCATGTTCTTCACGATAGATGACATAGGCGCGAGCAATACGCTGGTGACCTGAGCGCATCAGCGCCAGTTCCACCTGGTCCTGAATGTCTTCGATGTGAAAGGTGCCACCATCGGGTATACGCCGGGTCAGAGCGAATTCGACTTGTTCCGCCAACGCGCCGACGATTTCATGAATACGACTGGAGGCAGCTGCATTACCACCTTCGACTGCCAGAAAGGCCTTGGTCATCGCGATAGCGATCTTTTCACGATCATAGGCGGTGACCTTGCCGTTTCTACGAATGACCCTGAAACGACCTGGTGCAGTGACAGCAATATTTGCAGATTCTGGCGTGGCTGTATTGTCGAATTGAGATTGTTTACGATGCTTTGATATAGGTGTTGTTAGTTCCATTCCCGCTCCACTCGTAGGGTTGTCGTTGTTTTTCTGGTGGCTACTATAGAATGTGGTTTGGCTCCGAGTCAAGCACAATATCTTGTGTATATGTTAGTGGAGAACGGCCGCAAAAACTGTGGATAAAGTTTGAAAATACACACTAAAACAGGTAGTTAGAAGACGGTATTCGATGCTTTTTTACAACATTAGAATGTACCCATATTAAATTTATATTGTAATAAATGTAAACGACGACGCTGGCTCGCAAACGATGATCGGAACGACACGATGCTAGCTAACCCTGCGCCTGTTCCCGTGGTCCGGGTGACACATGCGGGCTAATTGCATTACATTCTTGACCGACAACTTGTTATGATCGTGATATACCATCTAATGGATCCGCAATGAAAATCTTGATGAAAATCCTGCTTGTTAGCATCGGTGTCGTTGTATTGCTTATTGTGGCGACGTTACTGAAGAATCAGGCCCGATTGCTTGATCCACCCGGCTTGAAAAAACGACTGACTGTCTATCTGACCACGAACATAGCCAAAACGGCAGATGATCATGATTTTCCGGAATTACGCACACCGGTATTCTCGGCGGAGCCCGATGAGCTATACATCGCTGTCAAAGATGCTGCAATCGACCTGGGCTGGGCGATCTCGGACAGTAATGACGTCGAATGGCGGTTGCACCTGGTAGCCAAAACGCATTTTTTATTATTCATGGACGATGTTCAAGTTGAGATACAGCCTTTGGGCTGTCGCGAGGGAATAACCAGTACAGCGCTACAGGTAAAATCACGTTCCCGCGTGGGGAAGTCGGATTTCGCAGCCAATGCGGGTCATATCCAGCGGCTAGTCAAGGCGGTCGATAATCGGCTGAAGCTGGGTTTTAACCATTAAACCGGGCTAGCCCGCATTTCTCACCAGGCGGCGTCGGATATTGATAAGGCATTGGTCTTAATTGAGTAAAGCAAGGATGATCGAACATACAGTGTGTTATTCGAGCATGCCTATCACGGTTCAGGCTGGTCTTCGTGTCCGTAAGCTTGCTCTTCGCTCAATCCGTAGCTATTGCTACGCTTTTTGCTCCAGAGCGGCGCTTACGAACACAAATCCTGCGCCTGCTCCCGTGATCCTGGTGAGAAATGCGGGCTAGAGAGGCCTCTGATTCCAGCGTTTCTGCCATTTCTTTGCGAATCGCAGATGCTTGCCGTATTCATAGATGGCAAGCCCGCTAAGGATCAATGCCGTACCGAGCCAGACACGGGTGTTGATGGTCTCGTTGTTCAACAGCGCTCCAACCAGCAGAGCGGTAACCGGTGTTATCAGTGCGATGAGTGCCACACGTTCGGCATTTAGTTTTTTCAGTAGGTAATAATACAATGGAAAGCCAAGTGTCGAACCCAGCAATGCCAGATAGACGATCGACAACAACGTGGCTGTCCCGATTTGTTCAGGCCAGCTTCGCATTAGTACGAAGTTCAACACGAAAGCTGGTGTGGCGACGATAAGGCTGCCTGCTGTAATGGTTATGGCCGGGATGTCCGTTTTTAATTTTTGTAACAGTACTGCGCCTAGCGAATGTATAAGCGCGCCGACGGTCATACCGACAACACCCATCCAGGCCGCACCAGCCAACGTGAGGCCCTCAGCAAATACTACACCAAGACCGGCCAGGCCGAGCAACATACCGATCAGCCGGCCTGCCGTGAGGTTGTTCTCATGCAGGATAATGGTCGCCAGCGCACTGGTGATCAACGGCGATAGGCCGAAAATCACCGATATCCAGCCCGATGGGATGAATTGTGCGGACCAGTAAACAAGGCTCATGGCTAGGAACAAAGATATTCCGCTGACCAGGTAGACCAAGCGTGCGTGCCTGTTCCACGGCAGCGATTGACCTCGCAGACGAATGATCGCTAACAGCGCTAGCAGACCGATAAACATACGGGCCGCCGCACCAAATTCGTAACCGACACCAATACTACTCCACTTAATCGCTAGTGGGGTCGTGCTCCAGATCAAAATTACCGTCAAGTATGCCGCGGGAACAGACACTGATCGATTGACCTCCTGAGTAATGAAGTAAAGTAAATACAATAAAACAAAAAAGGCCGCTGAGGGTGAATCAGCGGCCTTGAGATTGCGAATACAGTTAGTCTGGGTTATCGATAGGCAACGGGCCGCCAATTATGATGCCACACGGGCAGCATAATCAGGCGTCGAATCAGTGTATAGAACGTTGCTTGAATCATTTGTCTATGGTTGCTTTTTTTGAAGCGCCTGTCAATGCTATAGGTGTCACCTCGTTCGTTAATGCAAGCTTTCAATTATAAAGAGGTTTCGTATAACCGCAGAGACGCGGAGACGCAGAGGATTTTCTGGGCAAATGTAGGAGCGACTTTAGTCGCGAATTCCAACAGTTCGCGATTAAAGTCGCTCCTACGAAAACAAATAACATTCTCCGCGCCTCCGCGGTTAAAAGTTTTTGTACGAAACTGATTGCGTTACGCCGGCTATACCCAGGTTTCATAAATCGATCACGCAGCGGTTTTCCTGGTGCGCGTGTATTTAACGCAGCTCAGATTACAGGCCCGTATCGAACTGCTTATTGCGTCGATTACCTTGGGGCGCGGGAAGGATACCCGCCAGGCGAGCGCCACGGTGCGGTGAGGCACCGGGTTGCTAAAGCGGCGTATGCAGAGCAATCGCTGCGAATAACTATGCGCGCCGGCAGCAGTGCAGGGAAGCACTGTAATCCCCAGGCCTGAAACAACCATGTGGCGTATCGTCTCCAGCGAGCTGCCCTCAATCGTATGTGCCAAATCACCGATAATT
>JABDQW010000079.1 GCA_013042055.1 Gammaproteobacteria bacterium
CTCTTGCAAAACCGGTGTATGGATCAGTCTATTTTCGTCTCATTAAACTGGAGAAGATCCGATGAAGCAAAGATTGCAGGGCTGGCGCTGTTACCCTGCAACTTGAACCGGGAAAGCAGGTCTGGGCGCAGGTGAAGTCCGTCGCGATTATCGACTAATTGGATATTTCCCACTAGTATAAGTTGGGATTGTGGTCTTGTAGATGTCCAATAAAAAAGTCAGAATGCGAGATGGACATAGATGAAGGCATTTAACAATAAACCTTGTTTGCAATACAAAGATTAATAAAGGCTTAAGACGTGAAACACTAGTATCAACGCAATATCTACCTGGTCCTTGTATGGGAATAATTATGATAGATGAAAAACAAGCTAGATCTGGCAACTCATTCATTGACGAAAACCATACCGCCTTACTCAACACCATCAATTCAATCAGCCAAGTTAGTGAGCGCGATTGGAATCGCGGTACGTTTCTTTATGATGTCGCTGGGTTTATCAAGGATCTAGAAAATCATCATCACCATGAGGAAACGATTCTAAAGGCTGCCGGATACATCAACTTAGGCACTCATTCTTCAAAACATCGTGAGATTTCTATGCGTACCAGAGATTCAAGTATGGGCGTCGATGATTTTAATAGCTCGATGCTTTTTATGGATGAATTAAGATCGATGATCTTCTCACATGAATTACTAGATGATCAGGATTATTGGAGTCTGTTCGACAATCAGGCAGAATATAAAATTAAATGGTCAACGTCCTATGAAACTGGTAACGAGACAATCGATAAGCATCATCAATGTCTCCTCAACTACATCAACAGGCTAGATTTACGCTTCGGTGAATGTCATAGAAATATTGAAGAATGCCAGTCCCTGGCAATAGGTGAGTTGAAGTTGTTCTATGAGTATTCAAAGTTACACTTCAAAGAAGAGGAATCAACGGGGTCTTTTCATACAGTTCCTGGCCACCAAGCGCAACATGATAGCTTGTTGATTGACCTCGCACGATTGATTGTAGAAATTGAACGAGGAAAGTTTCTGCCAGCGAATTTGGGTGACTATCTCAGCTACTGGTTAATTAACCACATCCAGATATTCGATATTCCATCATTTGCCAACAAAAAGTGAGATGCCCATATTGACCTTGAAGTCTATTAACCCGGAGGCTCTGAATTGATCAGAGTTTCCTTAGCCCGGATGTTGGAGCACAGAAGGTCAGATCAATCGTAGAGCTTTCAATGTGACAGCTTTCTTGTTTTTCTTGAATCCACAGCGGACCGCGGGAGTTCTGACTACGACAAGTGCAAGACTCTCTATCGCAGTTCGACTGTCCGTTGCATGACCGATAGCAGACTACCTCTGCAGCTTTGGCGACCCTGTTGTGAAAACAGTAATCACAGCGCTCAGTTCAATGCCTGCACGGCCTTGTCTATCGCATTGTCGAGTTTTTCGACAACGTGTTCAACTACTAGATTCATACCGACAATGCGCTGGCTGACCTCGCGGCCATTTGCATCAAAAAATACCATTGTCGGGTACAAGTCGACGTTGTACATTTTGCCGATCTCGTCGCTACGATACTGCCTGCCGTCAAAGCCGGTAATTGTCGATTCACTGTCAACCTCGAGTTTTTTCAGCATAATCCGCTCCCGGTATTTGTCTTGCAACATCATCGGCTTCAACACTTGCTGCTCCAATACATCGCAGTGTTCACACCAAAATGAGCAGAATACAACCAGGATCGGCACGCCGCGCGTCCTGGCGGTTGCGGCAACTTGCTGAAAACTCTGCAAGGACTGTATCGATGATCCATTCGGTAGCGCCTCATCAACGCCCTCCTTGTAGTCAGGCTCAGCGCCAGCGCTGGCATAGCCGGTAAGTCCTAACACTATCAAAAATATCGAATATAGAATTCTCATAAAAAACCTCACCTCGGCGATTGTCCCAATGCCTAAACAATACGCGGGAACAATGAGCCAACCATGATACAAACGAGAGTAAAGAAGATATACAAAAATTTACCTGAATCCGCCTCAAATCAACTCCTCTTTGGAAAAATGCCGGTTCTCGAGCATCTTGCACTCGATGGGAGCAGCCGCCTTCGCCAGCAGGGTGAATACCAGGAAGCCAATACACCAGATGCCGATCGAGATACTCACCTCGGTCGCGTTCGGCAGGTACTCGAGGATTTCCCCCAGCGGTGTGGGCACAGAACCCGGTATCACCAGCCCCATCCCCTTTTCGATCCAGACACCGATGATGGTCAGGACGCAGGCGACATTGAGCAGAAACATGTTATTCCTTAGCCGGTGAATCATCAGAATCAGGGTGGCGATCACCAGCATGATCAGCGATGTCCAGATCCATGGTTGCAACGCCGTCGCGCCATCCAGACCGAAATACAGATAGCGGAATGACGCGGCATGCGCGCCCTCGTTGTAGAACTCGGTAAAGATCTCCGTACCGATAAAAAACAGCGTGACCTGCAGGGCAAAAGCAATGATGATCGCCAGCAGCGAGATTACGGACTTCGAGATCGGGTAGCCGATTACCCGCTTGATAATCTGGAAACCGATGATCATCAGCGCCGGTCCCGAGGCAAAGGCCGATGCAATGAAACGCGGCGCCAGCAGTGCCGTGTGCCAGTACGGTCGGCCCGGGTTGGAGGAATACAGAAAGGCCGTGACCGTGTGGATCGAGATCGCCCAGAAGATCGCCAGGATGACGAACGGGAAATAGCGCGATACCACCGGCTGCTTATCCTGAAAGTGGTTATACAGGATATAAAAGGAGATACCGAGGTTCAGCATCAGGTAGCCGGACAGCACGACCACGTCCCATGCCAGCATGGAGGCCGGAAAATGAAACCTGCCGATACCGGGAATCAGGTGCCAGATCCGGTCCGGGCGGCCGAGGTCCACCATGATGAACAGCATAGCCATGATCACCGCCGTCACCGCCATGGTGTCGCCCATCAACACCACATCCTTGATGTCGCGGCGATCGAAAATGTAGGCGGGAATAGCCAGCATCACCGCGGCCGCGGCGACGCCAACCAGAAAAGTGAAGTTGGAAATGTAGAAACCCCAGGCGACCTGGTCGCTCATGTTGGTCACGATCAGGCCGTCCCTGAGCTGGCCGTAGTAGTGCCAGCCGCCGAACACGATACCGCAGCCCAGCAGAGCCAGCCACAGCCAGTAGGCCAGCGGCCCCCGAATCAGCTGGCCAAAGGCGTATTTGATGAAGCGGAACAACATATTGATTCAGAGTCAGTTATCGTGGAAGTACCAGAACTTGGGCTCGGTGCCGAGGTCTTCCTTGAGCCGGAACACCGCCTTGTTTTCCAATACGTAGCGGATCTCGCTGTTCGGATCGAGGATATTACCGAAGATGCGCGCACCAGTCGGACATGCCTCCTGGCAGGCGGGCTGGCGGTTCTCGCGCGTACGCTGGATACAGAAATGACACTTCTCGACCACCCCTGTAGGCCGCGGACGATTGCCCAGAAAGTGGGTATCTGGGTTGATCTCCCCGGCCGTCAGGTCCGGCTTGCCCCAGTTGAAGTGCCGTGCCTCGTACGGGCAGGCAATCATGCAGTAGCGGCAGCCGATGCACCAGTCATAGTCCACCACCACAATTCCATCGGGTTCTGTCCAGGTGGCCTCCACCGGGCAGGCCTTGACACAGGGCGCGTCATCGCAGTGCATGCACTGGATCGGCAGATAGTATTTACCCTTCGCGGGCACGGTTCTGTGGTCGTAGTAACGGTCGGCCTTCTCGAAATTGAGGCTGCCGTTATCCATCTCCAACACCTGGATGTAACGCATGTCGCGACTCAGATTGTTCTCCAGCATGCAGGCACTGACGCACTCGCGGTAGCCGCGGCACTTGGAGATATTCAGCGCATAGCCATAGACGACGCCGTCCTGTGGCGGCGTATTCTTGCAAGTGATGTTGGTCCCGTAGCGGCGTTTCGCTTTGCGTTCGATGCGCGCCAGCGTGTCCGCGATCTCCTCCGGCGTCATGCGCTGGTAATGGTCCTGGAACAAATCAGCAAAGGTGTCGGCCAGGGTATTGCCGCCCCAGGCCGCACGCGCCGTTCCCGGCGTCGCCGCGGCAGCCACGGCACCGCCCAGCCCCTTGAGAAAGCGCCGGCGGTAATGGTCGATATGGGAGTCGGATGGCTTACGTGACATGAGAAATGCGGGTTAGGGCTGCCCGGGCTCGCGATAACGTGCACCGATCTTTTCCCAGAGGGGTGCTGCAACGTGCGGCTTACGGTCATTTCTCTCCAAGCCGCGACGCACTGGCGGCGGTGGAACGGCCTTACGCGGCTTGATGTTCGGCCTGTGCTGGTAGTGACAAGCGGTACAGTTCAGGATGCGGCGGTTGCCCTGCCAGTTGTCGACCCGCTTGCCGTGGGCGCCGAACGACCAATCCCTGGTTTCGCCGGGGTGGCACTGGGCACACAGGATGTAGGCATCGTCAAAAGACAGTCTTTCGCCTTCCAGGGTCCTCAGACCGCCAGCGCCGTCGAGGTGGTGGCAGGTAAAGCACCAGAACTCCCCCTTGCCATGCAGACCGTGCTGCAGCAGGAAATTATCGTGCGGCACCCTCAGCCGGCGCGGCGTGAGATTGCTTTTCGCCCAGGTGTGGCAGTTGGAACAGGGATGCATCCCCTTATCCTTTATGCTGGGTATAACCCCGAAACCGGGAACGTCGGCGAACAACTGGTGACCGCTTTTCGGACTAACACTGAAGTCCGGTTCGGCGGTCTCGCCCACCCGTGGCACCTTCGGCATGCTCGCAGCAGCCGGATCGACGCGCCGCGTGGTATCCGACTTGTAGGCCGGCCCCGTGTCGGTCTCTTCCCAGTCCCAGTCCCAATCATCTTCCCCGGTCGCCGCATCTGGCCGGGATTCACTGCCGTCAGCCGTGCTTGCGGACGGTTCCGCACCGACTGGGCCCCCGGTGCTGCCGGCGCCAGACTTGTAGCCCGGGGCCGGAGCGGGATCTTCCCAGTCCATATCCCAGTCATCCGCCGCGGCTGGCGGAGCCGTGAACAACAGGAACGCAAATGCCAGCAGCAGCACCGGGCAAAAGGCCACCGGCCATGCCCCGGCATGGGTGATGCTACGCCCTGCGATGCAAGCCATGCCTAAGCCGGCCGCCTGGTGAGAAGTGCGGGCTACAGCCGCACTTCGGCAGACGCGGCCAGTTTCGGCTTGAGCAGTTCATCGGGCAGCTTGCCCTTCATGTTTTTCTTGATCGGCGGCAACAGCAGATCGTACAGCGCCTCAGCGCGGATAATGGCAACATCCTCGGTCATGGGAATCTCGTATTCCAACTCACGGGTCTCATTCGGGGCCAAACGCGTATCGCTCAGCACACCGGTAGCGAACGGCGGTGAGGTGGGTTTGCGTTTTTCCACGTCGCCGATGGAATACCAGAAGGCCGATTTGGGGTCGTCCTTGATGGGATGGGTCTTGTAGTTCTTCCACAACTCGTTGCCCTGCTCATCGTACGCGGCCACACGAATGAAGAAATTGCGGAACGGCGCGCCGGTCGGATAGCTGTGCGGAAGGCGGTTGCGTACAGTCAGCTTGGCCTTGACCACCGAACCCACCTGCTGGGTGTCCATGCTCATCGCAAGACCGCGGGTAATCATTTTGCCATCGTGGCCGCCCGCTGTGGAGTGGTCGGCAATGGTGACGAACTCGCCCGGCACCACCTTGTCGTCCTTGAGCTTCGGCACTGTGACGATGGACATGTGACAGGCCTGGCAGTTGATGAAGGTTTCGCCCTTCGCGTATTCCGCGCCGGTCAGGCACAGCGGCGTGCCGTGGAAATTCTTGCGCTTGTCATGGCAGCCCATGCAAACATCGTTGCTCTTGAACAGTTCGGCCCTGTTACCCTGCATCGGTTGCGGGTGATGCACAGGTGTGGGCCACTTCGCACCCTCCGGTACGCGCTCCACCGTGTAACTGATGCCCGAAGGTCCGTGCAGACTGTCCTTATCGATTTCGTAGGCATCGATGCCGTACTGGGGTTTACCTTTGGGGCCGTCGACCCCTTTGTATTTGGTAAACGAGTGGCAGGTGACGCAACTCACGCCACTGGCATAGGCCGGGTTGGCATCCAGCTTGGTCTTCTTGTCCATGGCCGCGACCGGTGCGTGACACTTGAGGCAGACCGGGTATTTGTCCTTCTTGACAGGAATCTGCGGACCCCTGACACCCTCGGTCTTGGGATCACCCATGACCTTTTTGTAGAAGGCACCGTGGATCGGATCCTTCAGCGCACTGCTTTTCGCATGCATCGACCCCTTCCATTGGTGGTAGATTTCCTCGTGGCACTGTTTGCACGCCTCGGCGGGGATATCCTGAATCCGGGCAACGTCTTCTGCGACGGCCGGCCCGCCGGCCACTGCACACACCCCAAGGGTGGCAAGGGCAATTAATCGTCTGAGATAAATCGGTAATTTTGGCATTTGGGTCTCCTCCAGCGGCGTCTCCGGCATGTTGCGGGTATATGAAGAATAAACGACCTGATTTGTGAAAATCAACCGTTTTTGCCCATCCAGTCATAATAACTGACCAGACCTCAAAGACGAATTCCTTGCTACGGTCATCGCACTTTGCGTAGTAACGTCGTTGTTGACGTAGCAATAAGACCCACACTGAGGGCTGTTACGGCGATACGAAAAGCTCAACACCCACTGGGCCTGGACTGATTGACAGAGGTGGCGTACTGAATTATCGACGAAGCCAAATGGGCTCATGCTTTGAACGAATATCGAACTGAGTTTAAACGGCACGCAAGTCGTTGTTTTTCAAAGGAAACTCGCGTATCCGTTTGCCGGTGGCCGCAAATATCGCATTCAATACGGCTGGAGCCGCCACCGCGATCGTGGGCTCGCCGATACCACCCCAGAAGCCACCCGAGGGCATCACGATCACTTCCACCTTCGGCATGTCTGCAATCAGCATCGATGCGTACGTATCAAAATTCTGTTGTTCGACACCGCCGGCGGCGACCGTGCATTCTCCGTAAAGTAGTGCCGAAAGACCAAACACAAATGAGCCTTCAACCTGGGCCTCGATCTGTTGCGGGTTAACCGCATAGCCAGGGTCGGTAGCTGCAACGATTCGATGCATCTTCAGTTTTCCGTTGCCGTCGACCGATACCTCGGCGCAAGCTGCGACGTAACTTGCAAAGGCCTTGCAAACGGCCAGCCCGCGATGCACACCCTCAGGCGCGCTTTTACCCCAGCCGGCTTTTTCTGCAACTGCGTCTAGCACGGCTCGACCCTTCGGATTGTCGCTCATCAACTTCTGTCGGAATTCGAGTGGGTCCTTGCCCGCTGCATGGGCCAGTTCATCGATGAAAGACTCCATGTAGATAGCGTTCTGGTTGATATTGACACCACGCCAGAAGCCCGGCGGTACGTGCGGGTTACGCATCGCGTGGTCGATCGACAGATTCGGCACCGAGTAACTGATCGCGTGATCACCCTCGGCCATCAGCCCCTGGAACACGAACATGTCGACACCGTTGCTCATCCAGTTGGGATTCACCGAGGCCAGGATGGACTGCCCTGAGATGCGTACTTGCATTCCAACCAAATCGCCATTTTGATCGAGCCCACCGACCAGTCTGGCCTTGGTGATCGGGTGGTAGTGTCCGTGCTGCATGTCTTCTTCGCGGGACCAGAGCAGCTTGACCGGTATACCCGGCACCTGTTTTGCGATCGCGACGGCCTGCTTGACGTAATCGTGGAAAGCGCCGCGCCGACCAAAACCACCGCCCAGATGAATCTTGTAGACTTCGCACCGAGAGGCCGACAGTCCAGCAGCCTCCGCCGTGGCCTGCAATGCAGCCTCACCGTTCTGCGTCGGGCACCAGACCTCACAGCGCTCTTTGGTCCAGAGCGCGGTGGCGTTCATTGGCTCCATCGTCGCGTGATTCTGGTAAGGATACGCGTAGGTCGCTTCAACGGTCTTTACTGCTTCTTTCAGCGCCTTTTTGGCGTCACCCGCCTCGTTCCCAATGGAGGCTTCTTTCGCACCCAGGCCCTCATCCAGCATTTTCGCGATTGTTTGACTGCTGACCGCCGCGTTCGGCCCGGTATCCCATTTGACCGGCAGGGCATTCAGCGCGGTATTCGCCTGCCACCAGGTTTCGGCGACCACCGCAACGGCATTGTCCTCTACCGCCACGACCGTACGCACGCCTGGCATAGTGCGAACCTTGGCGGCATCGAATGACTTCAGCTTGCCACCAAAAACCGGGCAGGCTTTGATCGCGGCATTGAGCATGCCCGGCAACTGCAGATCCGCGCCAAAAACCTGCTTGCCAGTTAGCTTATCAACCGTATCCAGGCGTTTGACAGGCTTGCCGATCAGCTTCCACTCCTTCGGGTCTTTGAGCTCGACCTCCAGTGGCGGAATCAAGTCGGCAGCATCCACGGCCACCTTGCCGTAAGTTGTCGTACGCCCGCTCGGCACATGAGTGATCACGCTGTTGGCCGCACGGCATTGCTCCATGTCCACGCCCCAGGCATCAGCTGCAGCTTCGATCAGCATCTGCCGGGCGACCGCGCCGCCCTTGCGCACATATGCATGGCTGCCCCGGATACCCTGGCTGCCGCCTGTCGAGAAGCTGCCCCAGACGCGTTCTCGGGCCAGGCTCTGGCCGGGTGTCGGATATTCTGTCGTGACCTTCGACCAATCGCACTCGAGTTCCTCGGCAACCAGTTGAGCCAGACCGGTCAGCGTACCTTGCCCCATCTCGGAACGGGCAATACGTATCACGACGGTGTCATCAGGCTTGATCACGACCCAGGCATTAACCTCGGGTACTTCTGCTGTTACAGTCTGTTCAGCCGCTAGCGCTGTTTTGCCTGTCAGCGGTATATACATGCCGAGGGCAAATCCAGCACCGATCGTGGTGCTGTGGATCAGAAATTCACGGCGCGACACATTTACACGCTTCTTACTCATGCGCCCTTCCCCGCTTGTTGATTTCAGCAGCAAGATGAATACCGCGTCTGACCCGGTTGTACGTACCGCATCGGCAGATATTGGTCACGTTGGCATCGATGTCGGCATCGCTGGGATTTGGTTTCTGACTCAGCAACGCTGCAGCGCTCATGATCATGCCCGGCTGACAGTAACCACATTGGGGAACGTCCAGCTGTTCCCAGGCCTGCTGCAGCGGGTGACTGTGGTCAGGTGACAGCCCTTCGATCGTGACGACCGCCTGGTCTGGGCCTACTGCAGACACTGGCATCAAACAGGAGCGCACCGCCTGACCATCGATATGCACCGTGCAAGCACCACAGGCGCCGATGCCACACGCATACTTGGTACCCGTCAGCCGCAGTTGCTCGCGAAGCACCCACAAAAGCGGTGTTTCTGCGTCGACATCGACTTCGACGGTTTTCCCGTTAATTTTCAACTTGGCCATATATGGCTTCCTCTGATGAAATACGATGTCGGAGACAAAAAGCTTAATCAGCGCTCCGACCTCGATGTAGATTCTGTTTGAATTTCACAGGAGTGTAACGCGGCCGTAGGTGAAACTCAACGCGGGCTAGTAGCTCGTGTACTGGGGACGTATTGCGCCTTCCCCAGCTCAACAAACACCTTTATTTACTGATCAATTGCAGGAACTCATGGCGTGTACGGTGATTCTCGCGGAAGGACCCCAGCATCATGGATGAAATGGCCCATGAATTCTGTTTCTGCACACCACGCATCATCATGCAGAAGTGCTGCGCCTCTATCACCACACCGACACCGGCAGCATTGGTCACTTCCATGACTGCATCGGCGATTTGCTTGGTCATCTGTTCCTGGATCTGCAGACGGCGCGCAAACATGTCGGTAATACGTGCAATTTTGGAAAGACCGATCACTTTGCCGCTCGGGATATAGGCCACATGCGCCTTGCCGAGGAAAGGCAGCAAATGGTGTTCACACATGGAATAGAACTCGATATCTTTTACAATCACCATTTCGTCATTATCAGAATCAAACACAGCACCGTTTAAAACATCATCCAGCGACTGTTGGTACCCCTTAGTTAAAAAAGCAAAAGCGCTGGCTGCGCGCTCAGGCGTTTTCAACAGACCATCGCGCTCGATATCCTCGCCAGCACTGGCTATCAATTGTTCATACAATTCTGCGGTCTTGATTGGCATAATGAAGCTATTCCTCATTTATCGATGAACCCGACTCTGTCAAAGGCAAGACGACAGGTCAAGAGGCGTGAATGATATTG
>JABDQW010000084.1 GCA_013042055.1 Gammaproteobacteria bacterium
CGCCTTCCAGGTTCATTGGATAGATGGCTGGTTCCGGACCACCGTTGTTTTTGATTTCGTCATAGACCTGTTCGAGTTTGTGAACTGTGCGACCAAGCAGTATCACAACCGCCCCACGTTTGGCGCATGCTACTGCGGTGGCTTTGCCTATGCCGTCGCCGGCACCGGTGACCAGGATGATTTTGTCATCGAGTCGTATGTCTGTGGTGTTGGGTATCATCGTGTGAATCGCGGTAGTATTGCGCCTGGCTGGTCTCAATCGGTGGGGTATTATGAAGTATGCGCAAATAGAATGGAATAATGGCACTCCACACAGTGCGGAATACGATGATGTTTATTTTTCAGATAACAGTGGTATCGACGAGAGCCAGCATGTTTTTCTACATCAGAACCAGCTACCCCAACGCTGGCAACAGAAAACGCGTTTTGTTATAGCCGAAACTGGTTTTGGTATTGGCCTAAACTTCATCGTCACCATGATGACCTGGCTACGAACGGTGACGCCACCAGCCTGCCTGCATTTCATTTCGATCGAGAAACATCCGGTTTCGCCGCGAGACGTGGCACGGATGGCCGCGCGGTTACCTGAGCTCGAACCCTATTATGACGACTTGTTAAAAGTTTATCCGCCACCGTTGCCGGGAAGGCACCTGCTCGAGTTTGCTGGCGGTCGCGTCAAACTGTACCTGATATTCGACGAGGTCGAACACGCACTCGAACAATTCGAGTATAAAGTGGATGCATGGTATCTCGATGGTTTCGCACCATCGCGCAATTCTGCCATGTGGAATGATCGTGTATTCGAGCTAATTGCACGTAATACAACAGTCGGCGGCAGTTTTGCGACTTATACCGCTGCCGGCGCGGTTCGTCGCGGTTTGACCCAGGCTGGATTCGTCGTCAAAAAAAGCGAGGGTTTCGGACGTAAACGGGCCATGCTCAGCGGCTTTATTTTTGAACAGAGGTGCTACATCGTCGATCAACCCTGGTATCGTCTACCAGAGTGTTCATGTCGTGAGCAACAGGCGGTCATTATTGGTGCTGGGCTCGCCGGTCTCACTACCGCATGGGCATTGGTCAGGCGTGGCTGGGACATAATCCTTCTCGACAGCCATGCCGACATCGCCGCAGGCGCATCCGGCAATCCGGCCGGTTTGCTGATGCCGCGGTTGGCATCGAACGAAAGCCTGGATTCTCGCTTCTATCTGAATGCTTATGTGTACGCGATCCACTGTCTCGATCATCTGCAATCGGCCACGGAAGATCAGTTCTGGTTTAAAACCGGGAACTTGAGTGTGGCGCATGCGGATCGACTGAGACGGATGTGTGCGTCTCATCAGTTCACCGAAGATTTCATCCGCTACGTCGACAGCGATACCACAAAACACATTGCTGGCGTTGATTTGAACGCGGGTGCGCTACTCCTTGTCGATGCCGGTTGGGTCAACGTGAGACTGCTGTGCGAGTCTCTCCGGCTGGCTTGCGCGGATGCCTTGACATACAGGCAGACGACGGTAGTTGATATCCGCTTCAACCACGGTGTGTGGCACGTCATCGATGAAACTGACGAGACTGTGCTGACGACAGCCTGTCTTGTGATGGCGAATGCAGCGCAGGTGAGCCAGTGCCCCGCCCTGAACTGGTTGCCAATCGAATCAGCCCGCGGTCAGCTGACGTTAGCGCCTCGAACGGAAGCCAGCCGTTGCCTGCGGTGTGCAATCAGCGGTAAGCGTTACATCACGCCGGCGTACGCAGGACAACATGTCGTTGGTGCCAGCTATAGACGGGATGATGATGCAACAAGTCTGTCTGTATCCGAACAACAAGCCAATATCGATGCCATCAATCAGATGGTGCCCGCCTTGCTTGACGAACACAGCGAGCTGGCGGGCAGGGTGGCTTTTCGCGCAGTCAGCAAGGACAGGGTGCCGATCGTCGGCTGTGTGCCAGACAGGGCGGCATTCGAGCAAGATTATCGGGATCTGCATCATGGCAAGCCGGCGAGATCCTATCCAAATGGTCGTTACCTACCGGATTTATATTTATCGACAGCGCACGGTTCCAGAGGGCTCAGCAGTTGTTTTATGTCCGCTGAACTGATCGCCGCGCTGGTTTGCGGCGAGCCAACACCGGTTGAAAAAGCGGTCGTGGATTACCTCAATCCGGCGCGTTTTATTATCAGGCAGCTAAAACGAACCCCTGGGGCGCGTCTGTAGATCGTGAATATGCGATGCTTTCCCTGCGCTTGTCCGTGATTCTGGTTAGAATCTGTGTTGAACTTCCACCCGTGTCCGACCTCGAAATTTGATGACAGCCGGCTTGATTTGGACTGATGGGCTGATAACTGGCACAATTCGCTTTTATAGAACAGACAAAGCAATGTTTAATGGCAGTGCAGCAAGCCGCGCCAGATTCGATAGCGTGCCGACAAGGTTATGTTTATGGAGGAGTAAACCGGTAGCCGCGTCGTCATCGATCAGCTACTGGCCAATTACATTCGGCCAATTAAATTGTACAGGACATGAATGAGCAGATGAATCGCAAAATCAACGGAGTACTCGTTTCGGCCATAATGACGCTTGGCCTGGTTCCTGTCGCAAGCTTGTCCGATTGTAATGATGAACCCGCTGCAGGCGTAAACTGGGCGGGTTGTGATAAACGCGGTATCGATCTTGCTGGTATGGATCTGAGCAATGCGGTATTCACCCGGGCTAATCTGGAAGGCGCCAATTTAACGGGCACGCGCTTGTCGCACGCTGATCTCAATTTATCCAAATTGAACAACGCCAAATTCGACGAAGCCCGCATGATCGGTGCGCGCTTGATCGGCGTGAAAGCCGAGCGGGCCAGTTTCCGCAATAGCATTCTCGACGACGCCAGCCTGAGCCGCGCAATCTTGAATAGCGCCGATTTTTCCGGTGCGCGATTGCGCAGGGTCAGCTTCTATGAGGCCAGGCTCGATGATGCCGATTTCTCCAAGGCTAATCTTGAAGGGGCGCGATTGGAGCGTGCAAAACTTTTCGCCACCCGATTCGAGGAAGCCAATCTTGTTGCTGCCAACATCGAAGCCGCGGATGCCGAGACTGCCAGTTTTCGCAAAGCCAACATGGCGAAAGCAGTACTGGATGATGCCGTGTTACGCGAGGCAGACTTCACCGAGGCTGACCTATCCAAGGCCTCACTGCGCAAGGCCATCATCGACGATGCTGTTTTCGATGCAGCGATACTCAGCGATACCATCTGGGTGCAATACCAACGCTGCCGTGCCAACTCTGTAGGCGAGTGTCGATAGTTCCAACCGATAACAGGAAAATACTATGAATGCACAGCAATTTCTCGATCAGATGGCAGCAACGGCGAATGCACTCGATCTCGAAGCCCATATGGACCTGATCTCAAAAGATGTCAGTGTTTTTGGTGTGCCCGGATTTGACGTCATCGGTTATGACGACTGGCTCAACCAATGCAAACACGAGTTTGGTAACAAGTTGCTCAAATGCGTCAGCTACAAAGGTCTCAATGTACTCGCGGAGACGCCCGAAAAGGTCATGTTTAAATCGATGGAGACCGTCGAAGGTAGTGACGGTACAGTGAATACGAATGGTATTGAATTTATTATCCAGAAAGAAGCCGACGGTGTTTGGCGTGTGAGTCAAGAGCGGGTGCTGCCGGAAGACGAGCTGGAAAACGACATGCGTCGTGGTGCACTTTTAACGTAGTCTCCCGGTACGAGCACACCATTCACTGATGCTGGCTGAGCGTAAAGCGAAACTGGTCGTTGCCTTAGAGAAGTCTCACCTGTTCTCAAAGCTCACGGAATTCCAACTCGATCGCGTTTGCGACAGCTGCAAGTTAGTGAAGCTGGATGAGGGTGAACGGCTGTTCGCCCAGGGTGATGAGGTCGCGTATTTTTATTTGGTTCTTGGTGGAAAAATCAAACTGTATCGGGTGTCACCCGACGGACATGAAAAGATCATCGAGATCGTCTCGCAAGGGCAGACCTTTGCTGAAGCTTTGATGTTCATGGACGAACCTCACTATCCCGTCAATTCAACCGCGCTGGAATCAACCGAAGTCATTGCGGTCGATGCCAGAAAATTCAAGTCTATGCTGTGGGATTCTGTTGATACCTGCTTGCTGCTATTGGGTGAATTGAGCTTACGCTTACACAAGCTTATACATGAGATAGACACCTTGACGTTGCACTCTGGGACCTGTCGCGTTGCTTCGTATCTTCTGGAGCAAGCTCCGCAAGGCCAGGCGTGTTTTGATCTGGATATCGCCAAGAGCGTGATCGCAGCGAGATTGTCGATTAAACCCGAAACACTCTCACGCATCATCAAGAGTCTCAGCCAACAATGTATCATCAGCATCGATGGCAATCAAATCACGATTCATGATCGGCAGGCGTTGAAACGCTTGAGTATCGACAAAGCGGGATTTTTGAACGGCGGTTAAGTTAATAGCGCATACAGACGTGGTAACTCGCGCGGTAACTGGCGAGGATCTCGGATAACGGCATAGTCACTCTTACCAAAGAGGTATGGCAGATAGTCGTTACCCTTCCTATCAATAGTGACGCAGAACGGAAACAGGCCAAGTTGACGCGCGGCTATCACGGCCTGGCGTGTGTCTTCGATACCATATCGACCTTCATACTGGTCCAGATCATTGGGTTTGCCATCAGTCAATACCAGCAACAGCCGCGTACCGCTACCTTGTTTCAACAGGGCTTGCGTTGCATAACGAATACCCGCACCCAGTCGCGTATAGTAGCCGGGTCTGATGACGTTGATGCGGCCACGTACCTCGGCACCGTAGGCTTCATCGAAGTCTTTGATGGCGTGTATCCGAATCGGATCACGTTTTCGTGTCGAGAAGCCGTACAGCGAGAAGCGGTCACCGGTCGCGTGCAGGCATTCTGCAAACAGAAACAAACTGTCCTTGATTACATCGATGATGCGATGATCGTCATTAATCCAGGTGTCTGTCGACAGCGATAAATCAGCCAGCAACAAGCAGCTGAGATCACGGTCGCCACTGCGAACATCACGGTACAGATTACTGGCGGAAACACAGAGGCCAGCTTTCCTGTCTGTGAAAAAACGCTGGTAGGCATCGAGGTCGATATCCTGGCCTTCGGACTGTGCCCGAAGCCAGGTTCTGGCAGGTACGAGCGCCTGAAACTGGCTACGTAATTTTTTTGCCGTTCGTGACAACTCCAGTGGCAACGGGCAGGGGGTGGCTTGTTCTGACCGCATGACGACAACACGGCACCGGTTGGGTTGCAGTGTCTGTTTTCGCCAATCCCATTCAGGCAGTAGCATGCCGTCATCCAGTACAGCATCGTCCTCAATCGCCGATGGTAAGTCCAGATCAAATTTAAGCTTCGCTTTCGAAGCCTTGCCATTGCGTGATATTGCCAGTTTGTCGAGTTCTCTGGCGACATTTTCGGCGCGGTCGATATCATCTTCCTCCTCGGAACCGCGGTCGACGTTGACGAATTCTCCCATGGTAAAAATGTTTTCCATGCGTACGGTTACGAGTCCACGGTTGTCATCGGGTTCATCCACGTGTTCTGCCTGGCGGCGCGCGACATCTTCCAGCTCGCGCATGTCTTCACTGTGTTGCTGCGTACTGCTGTGTTCTCTCGCCATATTAACGGGTGCGGATTGGGGTGGCTCGGGGTGCAGCCATAAGGGGACAACCTGGATCTCTGTTGTGTTCAAGCTTGTCCTGGATACGCTGCCCGGATCTGTCAGGGCCTGGCGCACGGTACGTTCGGCTTCGGCCTGGTTCGCATTGAGTGATTGCGGATCGGGTCTTTGCATCAGGTGATGTCTGACCAGTCGCTGATAACGTGGGCCCAGTCCCGGGAAACGTTGCAGTACATGTTGTGTCAGACGCTGGTTCTGATCGAGCCATTCAGTGTTTGCAACGGTGTCATCATCGGTGCAGGCACCCAGCGCAGCCAGCCAGAAATACAGGTCACGGTTCAGTGAAATACTGTCAAACCAGGCTATTTTGGGCGGTAGGCGCAGTGAGCGCTGATCGCGCCAGGCGAGATGGATTTTCGTATTTGCGCCTGCGAGTCTTTGCATCCAGCTTCTGTGCGCCGGGTTCAAAGTGGCGTCTGCGGCCTCGACCTGCAATCCGCCGTCTCCACCCAACGCCCTGAAGAATATACCCAGCGTCTGGCGCATGTCCGTTAGTTTGACCGCAGCCTCGGGATGGCGTCTGTCGGCCATACGCGTGATCATGTTATGCCAGAGTTCGCCGACCCATTCTTCCATCGTGATTAAACCTGGATTCCGCAGTTGAACACAGAATTAGCGCTGTTCCTATAGCCCGCATTTCTCACCAGGATCACGGGAGCAGGCGCAGGATTCGTGTTCGTAAGCGCCGCTCTGGAGCGAAAAGCGTAGCAATTGCTACGGTTTGAGTGAAGAGCAAGCTTACGGACACGAAGACCAGCCTGAACCGTGATAGGCTTACTTGAATAACACACCGTATTTTTGATCATACTGACTTTTCTGCCAAGGACCAATGCCTTATCAGTATCCTACGCCGCCTGGTGAGAAATGCGGGCTAGTACACCGGCGTTCTTCTTCGCGTTTTTGGCGTTTTTTGCGGACAAATTTGCCTAGTGTCCCGCCAGGGCATATTTTGAACTTACCCACTCTATCTGGTGAAAACCCTGTTTTGTAAACAGGGGGTTCATCCTGATCCTCGTTTTTAGCCTTGAAGCTGGTGCACTACTATTTCAGAATTGAGTAGCATCAGGTTTTAGTAATTGCAGTCATTCTTCATTTCTACGATACTCTATAGCCCTGTCGTAGTTGTATTATCAACAGATTCGCATAGGAAGATTATGAGCATTGATTTCTCACTCTCGCCGGAAGAACTCAGGATACTGGGCTGCCTGATGGAAAAAGCGTTGACCACGCCGGATCAATATCCACTGACATTGAATGCACTGACCAATGCATGCAATCAGAAATCCAGTCGGGAGCCGGTGATGTCCCTGGATCAGGGGGGCGTGGCAAGAGCTGCTCGACAGCTCGAAGAGAAAGCGCTGATCAGTACTAGCGAAGGAAAAAGTAATGTCGTGAAGCACACGCAGCGCTTTTGCAATACCTTGCTTTCAGAGCTACAGTTTACTCCGGCGGAGTATGCTGTCGTATGCTTGCTGATGCTGCGTGGTCCACAAACTCCTGGTGAACTCAGAACGCGCAGCGGTAGGCTGCATGCCTTTGAAAATAATGACGAAGTCAAGGATGTGTTGCAGGCACTCATGCAAGAAGAACGCGGCCCACTGGTTGCCCGCCTGGCGCTCAAGCCGGGTAGGAGGGACCATGAATACACGCATTTATTTGCCGGTGAAATAGACTCGGTACCTGAGGAGCCGAGTGTTGTCGAAAGTTCGCCAGCGATCAGCCACAAGGATGACAGGCTTGCTCGATTAGAAGCCAGAGTAAGCAGCCTGGAACGCGCACTCTCGGCGCTTGCAGAGAGTTTGGGTGAAGAGATTAATCTGGATGCTAATGAATAACGCGTAACCGACTTGACCCTGGAGCGGATTGTAGCGACCATGCTCTTACTGCAGCTTCTGAATGACCGCGTTGATCGCATCAAAATTGATCCGGCCATGCTGTTGAATATGGATCTTGCCTTTGTTAACCAGGATCAAGGTTGGGGTTAGATTAATATTGCCGAAGGCCTCGCTAATACGACTGGCTTCGTCGATGACAATCGGTACCAATGTACGTTGTTGCAATATCGTGATATTCGGTGGTCGGTCTACGTGCATGGCAATGGCGATACTGTCGGCAGCCTCGTCCAGCTCCTCGGATAACCGGTCCAGTGCGCCAAGTGCAACCGGGTTGCTGACCGAAAAGAAAAAAAGTACAGTCAGTGGTGACCCATCATCAATTTCGATGACGGTGCCATCAACACTGGTCAGTGACAGCCTGGGCACCTCGGGCTGGTCGCTGCAGCTGACCAACGAAAAACAGAGCCAAAATAAGCATATATATAACCGTGTCACTTCTGCTTTCTTAACTTGTGTACGCGACTTCGTCGTCAATTCTCGAAACCGTCCACTTTCTTTATATCGAAATCAACAACATTTTGCGAGAAGGAAGCAGGGTCCTGCAGGCCAAATATTCCGGATTGAAACGAAATCTCCATCGATTCAACATCTTTCCACCATTGCGGAGATCCGTCGACGCGAACAGCTATACTTGTCTGCGTGCCAGGTTTTAGTATTATTGGTGCCGGTTTAATAAATAGAACCGGATAGTCCCTGCCATTGCTATCACTTACCTTGATGTTTGAGATATTCTCTTTACTAATGCTGATATCTTGTTGAGCTTGGGCGGATGACGTTAGATCCAAAAAGAACACAGTCTGACTTTTTACGCGTTTATTTTTCTGGATTTTCTTTTCGTATGTTTCAATAACGACCTTTTGAAGCTTGATATCAATCTCCGTCGTCCTGAGCTGCTGCTTTGAAGTCAGTAGAGCATTACCTATGTATTGCCAGCTACCGCCTGCTTTTAGCCGTACTCGGCGGCCATCGCTTGTGTTGGCAAAACGGTCGTTTGAACGAAACTCCCAGGTGCCATCTTCTTTGAGCAATATCTCGCGGCCATCATCGCTGATCACTTCCTGTGCGGCAGATAGTGCCTGGCTGAAACCCAATAGAAAAATGAACATCAGCGGAATACGGATATTGAATGGTATACGGCTGATTTTGTCCATGGATTATCGATGCTGAATGTTGCGCTAGGCCTACTATATAAACAGAAGATTGGCGCATAGACAAGCCAGGCTATACTGGAGGTCGTTAATTCACCCGAGACCTCAGTGGGTAAAATCGGAAAAACACCAGCACCGATATAAGCAGAGTGATGACAACAACATAGCCTATGCTCACAGGCCGTGTTACTGAATCTTCAGCGGCAATACCCGATCTATACTTTTGTATTATTAGGTTATATGTTCTACTTGTATCAAGCCATCACTGCATGCTGAGATGGGCGTGATCGCTAGAACCGGATTTGACAATTTTGACCATTTCGCTAAACGGGTTCAGGTCATCTGCATACAGAAAGATCGGTCAATATCCGTTGACTTTGTACAGATATAGCGAACGCTTATACACGTACACTACTCCTAGCTCGTATTTCTCATCAGCCGGGGTAGACTAAACCTGAGTATATGCTCATGAAGGTTTCTGTATTTGGTGGTACTGGATTTGTTGGAAATTATCTGATCGATGCCTTAATCGCGGCAGAGCATCAGCTGGCGGTGCTAGTGCGCGAGGGTAGTGAAAATCGCCTCAATCATGCCGACAGATGCGCGCTCGTTACCGGTGATATAGAAGACGATCGTGCAGTTGAAATCGCGCTTGAAGGTGCCGATGTGGCCATCTACAACATCGGTATCCTCAGGGAATTTCCTGAAAGGGACATTACCTATGATTCACTGCACTATGAGTCCGCTCTGCACGTGATCGATTCTGCCGAGGAAGCCGGGGTGAAACGGTTTCTGCTGATGAGCGCTAACGGGGTCAAGCCCCACGGTACCGCCTACCAGCGGACTAAGTACCAGACCGAGCAATATCTTATGGCTTCTGCGCTTGATTGGACAATCTTCCAGCCCTCAGTCATCTTTGGCGATCCACGTGGCCGTATGGAGTTTGCGACCCAGCTAGCACAGGATATTATTGCTTCACCGTTTCCAGCGCCGCTATTTTACGATGGCTTGTTGCCCACAGGTGCCGGGCAGTTTCTACTGTCACCGGTGCACGTAGAAAATGTTGCAGAAGCTTTCGTGAATAGCATTGGAAACGCCGACACTGTCGACAGAATATATCGTTTGGGTGGTCAGGAAACGCTGACCTGGAAAGAAATATTAACGAGAATTGCCGCGGCCACCGGTAGGCACAAATTAATGTTGCCTGTCCCCGCATGCGCGGTGTCTGCCGCTGCAAGCGTATTGCAACGTTTTGAGTCGTTTCCGATCACAAAAGACCAGATCAGGATGCTGATGGAAGGCAATACCTGCACCGTTGACGATCTGCTTGAATTGGGTATCGAACCACGTGCTTTTAGCACTGAGAATCTTGCTTATCTGAACAACTAGCCCGCATTTCTCACCAGGATCACGGGAGCAGGCGCAGGATTCGTGTTCGTAAGCGCCACTCTGGAGCGAAAAGCGTAGCAATAGCTACGGTTTGAGTGAAGAGCAAGCATACGGACACGAAGACCAGCCTGATTCGTGATAGGCATGCTCGAATAACAGACAATATTTTTAATCATATGAGCTTTGCCACAAAGGGCCAATGGCTTACCAGTATTCCACGCCGCCTGATGAGAAATGCGGGCTCGGACGATTCGATCGATGCAACGGCAGGCAATATGAGCCATACGACAAAACGAAAAAGACGGCGTAAGAAACGCTTACCTGTTGATCCAGTAGAAGCGATCATCGATTCTTTGTCGGATGAAGGCCGTGGTATTTCGCACAT